>NZ_JBEYUZ010000002.1:133412-240431 GCF_040643755.1 Streptomyces sp. NPDC047079 | reverse complement strand
AGAAGGCCGGCAAGGCGGCGAAGAAAGCGGCGAAACCCGCGAAGCCCCCGAAAGCCGCAAAGTCCCCCAAGTCGTCCAGGTCTTCCGGGCCCGACTAGCCCCGGAAGTCCCCCGGGAACCCCGCGCGCGGTATGAAGAAGTAGGGGTACGGTGCGCCGATGGCAACGACCGGGGCCGCCACCCCCCACAGGAGAGGCCCCGGCCGTCGCGCGGCACGGGCCGCGCGGCGGCCCGTACTCTCTACAGCGTCGTGGGTGCGTTTTCTGTCACACCTCGCCGCGTCACGGCTTGGTTGCGCCGCGTGCGGACATGGACGTGGAGCGGTTTCACGCCGTAACGTGCCGTTCGCGCCGACCACGGATGATCAGCAGAACAGGTGAGACCGACCGCCGCACATCACGGGCGGCCGCAGACCGCAACGAACGATGAGCGATCACGACAGCGAGAGCCCGGTCCGCGGGAGCGTGCGGGCTGAGGCGCACAGAGGGGCAGTTCGGGTGCTGGGGGACGACGCGGAGCTGACGGCCGCGGTGCTTGCGGCCCAGTCGGGGGACGAGACCGCGTTCCGGACGGTGTATCGCGCCGTGCACCCACGGCTGCTCGGATACGTGCGGACGCTGGTGGGCGACCCGGACGCCGAGGACGTCACCTCCGAGGCGTGGCTCCAGATCGCCCGCGACCTGGAGCGGTTCAGCGGCGATGCCGACCGGTTCCGCGGCTGGGCGGCCAGGATCGCCCGCAACCGCGCGCTCGACCACATACGGATGCGGGGGCGCCGCCCCGCTATCGGCGGGGACGAGACGGAACTGACCGGCAAGGCCGCCGAGTCGGACACGGCGGGGGAGGCCATGGAGGCCCTGGCCACCGGCCGCACTCTCTCCCTCATCGCCCAACTCCCTCAGGACCAGGCGGAGGCCGTGGTGCTGCGGGTGGTCGTGGGCCTCGACGCCAAGTCCGCCGCCGAGACGCTCGGCAAGCGCCCGGGGGCCGTCCGCACGGCGGCCCACCGGGGCCTCAAACGGCTCGCGGAGCTGATTGCCGACACCGGTCCGGAGGTGGATCCGGAATCGGCCGGAGGGCTCGGTGCCATGCCTCCCCAGCGGGCACCGCGCAGGCGCGCGGTGACTTCCGCCGGTGTGACGCATACGCGTTCGCGGACGCAGAGGAACATGTGATGGCCGACGAGCAGTACAGGTGGCTGGACAGTGACGCGGCGGAGCGTCTGCTGCGTGGAGAGCCGCTGGACGCCGTCGACGACGACGCCCGCGAAGGCGCCGCAACGCTTGCCGAAACCCTTGCCGCACTCGCCCCCACACTGCCGCCGACCAGCGAGGAACTGCCGGGCGAGGCCGCCGCGCTGGCCGCCTTCCGGGCCGCGCGCAGCGATGCGGAGCAGGCTCGGACGGAGCTCGGCCGGCCCGACCCCGCGCATGCCGCCCACTGGGGCGCCGACGCCGGGCTGGTCCGCCTCGGACGTTCCGCTGCAAACGGGCGGCGGGCCCGCTGGGCGCGCCCCCTGCGCTTCGGCCTGGCTGCCGTGGCCGCCGCCGGAATGATCGGCGGAGTCGCCGTCGCGGCCGGAACCGGAGTCCTGCCGACGCCCTTCGACAAGGAACCGGTACCCGCCGTGTCCGTGTCGGCCGCCACATCGCCGCGGCAGCCGCTGCTCACCCCGGCGCCCGGCACGACCGAGACCGGGGGGCCCGGTTCACCGACGCCGGAAGCCACCGCCGGACCGTCCCTACCGGGCGGTTCCCCGCACGACGAGGCGGGCGGCGTCTCCACCGCGACCCGCCCCGCCCGCCCCACCGGCGACCGCCCCGCCGGGCACACCCAGGACTGGTGGACCGGCGTGCGCTCCTCCTGCCGCGACGTGGCCGACGGCAGGGAACTGCGCGCGGACCGGCTGCGCGACCTGCGGGACGCGGCCGGCGGCAGCGGCCGGGTGAAGACTTTCTGCAAGATCGTGCTGGCCGGCGGCGAGGACCGCACGGTCAACGGCGACGAGCAGGGGTCCGGCAAGGACGGGAACGGCCCCGGCGGCGACGGCGAGGGCGGTGGCCCGGGCGGCGGTGACCAGGGCGGCGCCGGTGACGGGGAAGGCCACCACATACGGCCGGGCGGCAATGGTCTGGTTGCCGACCCGTTCGGCACTCCGCATCCCCAGGTGTCGGACCCGCTCTCGCCACACCCCGGCTGACCTGCGATTTCGTGTTTCTTTGAATTTTCTTCGATGTCGGTGTGACACTTTCGGCCGCTGAGGCGCAGTACTGAGTGAGCCGACTGGTCATCGGCCGTCGCACAGAGCCGGGGTTCCCCCCGTACCCACGGCTCGGTGCACCGGCGCGGGCGGGACACGTTCCCCCGGTCCCGCCCGCGCCCCACACTCTTCCGCCGGACCCCTCACCAGTGCACGACGACCTTGTCGCCGGTCCGCACCTGGGAGAACAGCGCCGCGATCGCCGCCTCGTCCCGTACGTTCACGCATCCGTGGGAGCCCCCGGCGTATCCCCGCGCCGCGAAGTCGTACGAGTAGTGCACCGCCTGGCCACCGCTGAAGAACATCGCGTACGGCATCGGCGCGTCGTAGAGCGTGGACACGTGGTGGCGCGACTTCCAGTAGATCCGGAACACACCCTCTCGGGTGGGGGTGTACTGCGTGCCGAACCGGACCGCCATCGTCGAGACCGTCCGTCCGTCGATCATCCAGCGCAGCGTCCGGCTCCTCTTGCTGATGCACAGCACCCGGCCCGTCATGCAGCGCGGGTCCGGCGCGGCGGCCGGCTGTCCGCCCATCAGATACAGCTCCCAGGTCTTGGGCTCATGTGTCATTCTCAGCAGCCGCTGCCAGGTGACCGGGTCGACCTCGCCCGCCCGCGGCAGCCCCCGCTTGCCCTGGAAGCCCCTCACGGCGTTCTCGGTGAGATCGTCGTACGTGCCCGTGGGGCCGTAGAAGAGCCAGTCGACCTGGCGTAGGCGGGCCTGGAGTTCGCGGACCTGAAGGCCCGAGTCCCCGCGCGCCCACGGGGCGGCGGACGAGGGCTTCGGGGCGGGAGCGGCGCCGTGGTCGCCGGGCCCGGAGGATGTGTGCGGGATCTCGATGTGCACCGGCGAACGGCGCTTGCCGTCGCCTCCGTTCGCTCCTACGGGGCCTGCCGTGCAGCCGGCGACCGCGGTGAGCAGGGCCGCCCCGGCCACTGCGGCGAACAACCGTCCGAAGCGCTCAGTACGCATGCCCGCTCCCCGTACACATGGCCACCCCTGTCGACGCACCGCTCTCCGGTGTCCCGCCGTGTCCCCGAGATGCTCCCCCTACGTGACCCCCGCCGAACCAAGGGGCATGGTTGTGAGCAAGGTCCCAGCCGACGGCTCTCCACCGGGCGCACGGCCGCCGCTACAGTCCGTGGCGAGGGCCGTCTGTACTGGCGAGTAACCGAAGCCAGGCCACCAAGCCGAGTATCGAAGCAACGAAGCAACGCGGAGGCACACACCATGGCGCGCGAGTCGGAGTCCGGACTGCCCATCGAGCCGGTGTACGGGCCGGATGCCCTTGAGGGCTGGGATCCGGCGGAGAGGCTGGGTGAGCCGGGGGCGTATCCGTTCACACGTGGCGTGTATCCGAGCATGTACACGGGCCGGCCGTGGACGATGCGTCAGTACGCGGGTTTCGGCACGGCGACGGAGTCGAACGCGCGGTACAAGCAGTTGATCGCGAACGGCACGATGGGGCTGTCGGTGGCGTTCGACCTGCCCACCCAGATGGGTCATGACTCCGATGCGCCGATCGCGCATGGTGAGGTCGGCAAGGTGGGTGTGGCGATCGACTCGGTGGATGACATGCGGGTGCTGTTCGGCGGGATTCCGCTGGACAGGGTCTCGACGTCGATGACGATCAATGCTCCGGCGGCGTTGCTGCTGCTGCTGTACCAACTGGTGGCGGAGGAGCAGGGGGTCGGTGCGGACCGGCTGACGGGCACGATCCAGAACGACGTGCTGAAGGAGTACATCGCACGTGGGACGTACATTTTCCCGCCCAAGCCGTCGCTGCGGCTGATCGCGGACATCTTCAAGTACTGCAAGGCCGAGATCCCGAAGTGGAACACGATTTCGATCTCGGGCTATCACATGGCGGAGGCGGGTGCGTCGCCGGCGCAGGAGATCGCGTTCACGCTGGCGGACGGGATCGAGTATGTGCGGACCGCGGTCGCGGCCGGGATGGACGTGGACGACTTCGCGCCGCGCCTGTCGTTCTTCTTCGTGGCGCGGACGACGATCCTGGAGGAGGTCGCCAAGTTCCGTGCGGCGCGGCGGATCTGGGCGCGGGTGATGCGGGAGGAGTTCGGGGCGAGGAATCCGAAGTCGATGATGCTGCGGTTCCACACCCAGACGGCCGGGGTGCAGCTGACGGCGCAGCAGCCGGAGGTGAATCTGGTCCGGGTCGCCGTGCAGGGGCTGGCGGCGGTGCTGGGCGGGACGCAGTCGCTGCACACGAACTCCTTCGACGAGGCGATCGCGCTGCCCACGGACAAGTCCGCGCGGCTGGCTCTGCGTACGCAGCAGGTTCTGGCGTATGAGACGGATGTGACGGCGACGGTGGATCCGTTCGCGGGTTCGTATGTGATCGAGAAGATGACGGACGAGGTGGAGGCGGCGGCGCTGGAGCTGATGGCGAAGGTCGAGGACCTGGGCGGCGCCGTCAACGCGATCGAGCACGGCTTCCAGAAGGCGGAGATCGAGCGCAACGCCTACCGCATCGCGCAGGAGACGGACGCGGGCGAGCGGGTCGTGGTGGGCGTCAACCGCTTCCAGCTGGATGAGGAGGAGCCCTACGAGCCGCTGCGCGTCGACCCCGCGATCGAGGCCCAGCAGGCCGAACGCCTGGCCAAGCTGCGCGCCGAGCGCGACCAGCAGGCCGTGGACACCGCGCTCGCGGACCTGAAGAAGGCCGCCCAGGGCGAGGACAACGTCCTCTACCCGATGAAGGACGCCCTCAAGGCCCGCGCCACCGTCGGCGAGGTCTGCAACGCCCTGCGCGAGGTCTGGGGGACCTACGTCCCCTCCGACGCCTTCTGATCTGGGCGATTCGTTCGAATGGGTGAACGGGGGCGGAGTCGGCCCGCCCCCGGTTACGCTCGTGAAGAGTGAGCCCCGAATGGAGGACGCCGTGGCTGTACTGCAACACGAGCTGACGTTGGGCGAGGCCGCCGACCTGCTCTCCCGTGCACTGCCTGGGCACCGCGTGGAGATTCTGCAGGGGAGGCTCACTGTGACACCGCCGCCGGACGGCTCGCATGCGCTGTCGTTGACGAAGCTCGGCAGGGCATTCGATCGGGCAGGGGTGGTCGAGGCGGGCCGGGAGTACGTTCAGGGCGTCGGCCTGTGGCTGCCCACGCTGCCTGAGGACTTCGCGATCCCCGACTTCTCCATCGTCGAGGAGGACTTCCGCGACGCCCACGTTACGAAGAACTGCTACGCACCCGACGTTTTCCGCCTGGTCGTCGAGGTGACGTCGTCGAACTGGTCCGACGACCTCGGCCCCAAGGTCGAGTGCTACGCCCAGGCAGGCATCCCGGCCTACCTCGTAGCGGACCGGAAGCACGACGTCGTGCTGCTCTACACCGACCCGGTCGACGGCAAGTACCCCGCCCCACAGAGCTTCAAGCGCGGCCAAAGTGTGCCCGTGCCCGAGACGGTCGGCGTTCGTGTCGAACTCTCCGTCGACACCCTCCTCGACGGCTGACCGTCTCGTCCCCCGGAACCCGGCATCGGAGTGTCGTACCCCCGTGTGACACTCCTTTCCATGTTCGGCGTCATCGATCTCCCCACCTATCTGGCAGGACTCGTCCTGATCGTGCTCCTGCCCGGGCCCAACTCCCTCTACGTCGTCTCCGTCGCCGCCCGGCGCGGTGTGCGCGCCGGCTACACCGCGGCGGCCGGGGTCTGGTGCGGGGACACCGTGCTGATGACGCTGTCCGCGGCCGGAGTCGCCTCGCTGCTCCAGGCGAACGCCGTGCTGTTCGGGATCGTGAAGTACGCCGGCGCCGGGTATCTGACGTGGCTGGCGATCGGGATGCTGCGCGCCGCGTGGGGGATGTGGCGCACCCGGCGGGAGGAGAGCGGGAAGGAGGTCCCGGCCGCGGAGGCCAAGGCAGCCGTGGAGCGGCCCTACCGGCGCGCTCTGGTGGTCAGCCTGTTCAACCCCAAGGCGATCCTCTTCTTCGTCGCCTTCTTCGTGCAGTTCGTCGACCCCGGGTACGCCTACCCGGCGCTCTCCTTCGTCGTCCTCGGCGCCTTCGCACAGCTCGCCAGCTTCCTCTACCTGACCGCGCTGATATTCAGCGGTACGCGCCTGGCGGCGGCCTTCCGCCGACGCAAGCGTCTGTCGGCGGGGGCCACCTCGGCCGCGGGGGCCCTCTTCCTGGGCTTCGCGGTGAAGCTGTCGCTGGCGAGCGCGTAGTCCTCCGGGCGGACGAGCACGGCCCGGTTCCGGGACCCGGTCAGACGGGCCGCGGCCGGTTCAGGGCCGCGCGGAGTTTCGGAGTGAGCCGCTCCTCCACGAACCGGTTGAGCAGCCAGGCCAGCAGCAGCATGGCGGCGACCGTCAGCAGGAACGTGCCGTAGGACGGGATCCCGAGCCCCTGGTGCAGGGCGTGGATGACGACCCAGCCCAGGTGTTCGTGGACGAGGTAGAACGGGTACGTCAGCGCGCCCGCGACCGTCAGCCAGCGCCAGTTCGCCCAGGCGAGCAGGCCCAGCCCGATCGCGGCGACGGCGAGGAAGCCCAGGGTGACCACCAGGACGATGCCGAAGGCGCTGCGGTAGGAGAAGCCGGGCGCGTGCGGGCCGTGCCACAGTCGCACCACCGCGTAGTGCTGGCCTATGAGCCAGCTCACGCCCACGATGCCCCATGCGTAGGCGTCGCGCCGGTCGCGGTGCACCAAGTACAGGCCGATGCCGCCGATGAAGAAGGGCGCGTACTCCGGCATCAGGACGAGGTTCAGCAGCGGCTCATGGGCGCCCTGCGCGATCGCCGCCGCCAGGGTCCAGCAGGCGCAGAACAGGATCACGCGGCGGCGGTTCGCCCCCGGCAGCACGATGCACAGGGCGAACAGGGCGTAGAACCGTATCTCCGCCCACAGGGTCCAGCAGACGCCGAGGACGCGGTCGACACCGAGCGGCTGCTGAAGCAGCGTCAGGTTCAGCAGCGCGTCGCTCGGCGAGACCGCCCGGTAGGCCACCACCGGCAGCGCGAACACCGCCGTCACCAGGATGATCGCGGCCCAGTACGCGGGCAGCAGCCGGGAGGCGCGGGAGGCGAAGAACGAGCGCAGGGGGCGCCCCCAGCCGCTCATGCAGATGACGAAACCGCTGATCACGAAGAACACCTGCACGCCCAGACAGCCGTAGGCGAAGAAGGAGTGCAGGGTGGGGAACTGGTGCCGGGGTGAGCTGCCCCAGGCCTGGGTGACCTCCCCGTCTCGGCCGCCGTAGTGGTAGGCCGCCACCATCAGCGCGGCCACCAGCCGCAGCCCGTCCAGGGCGCGCAGCCGGGATCCGCCGGAGCGGGGGCGTACGGGGGCGGCGGGCCCGGGGGGCACGTCGGCGGCGGGAGGCCGGGCCGGTATGCCCTGGACGGGGCTGGGGGCTATGGACTGGTCGGACGTGGTCATGCCGGACTCTCTCGGCGAGGCAGCAGATGGCGGACGTGCTGTCACGGGGTGGTACACGGCAGGCGCGCTGCGCCTACCCGGTGAGCTCCGGTCCATGACACCCGGGCGGAAACGTTCCTGTCGAGAAGGGGCGGTACGGCGCCCCCGTCCCGGCGAAGGGACGGGGGGACGGCGTGGCCGTGCACCTCAGCGCTTGGCGCCCGAGCCCCGGCGCAGCTCTCGGGCCCGGCGGGCGACCTTGCGGACGGTGGCGTTGCGCGGGATGAACGCGAGCTGGACGGGGATCCCGCCGGGCAGCGCCAGCGAGGTGAGCCGCCGCCGCTTGAAGTACCGCCAGGTGTGGGGGCCGAGATGCTTGGTCAGATAGCTCTCGGCCTCGGCGCGCAGACCCGGGTAGATCTTCGGCTGCATCGCGAAGCCCACGGCGCGCACGAGGGCGTTGAGCGCCTCGACGTCCATGCCCTGGCGCCGGCCGGTGACCGCCTTGTGGTCGGTCAGCTCGGGCAGCAGCGCGTCGACGACCGTGACCGGGACGCGGTTGCTGTTCTCGTACGGCGTGAGGCGCTCCAGGAGGGTCTCGGTGCCGATACGGGCGACCGGGAGGCCGTAGAGCGCGGAGGCGGTCAGCAGCGCGGTGGAGAAGCAGCCCACGACCAGCGCCGGACGCATGCGCTGGTAGAGGACCTCGGCGAGGACGGGGGTGTCGAGCACCGTCAGATCGGCGCCGAGCTTCTCCGCCTCCTTCTCCAGCATGCGCGACCAGCGGGCAGGGGCCGTGGGGTGCGGCTTGAACACCAGACGGGTGTGCCCGAGCGCGACGGCGCCCTTCAGCATCCGTACGTGGAGGTCCTCCTCCTCCTCGGCGGTCAGGATGCCGAGCGCGGAGAGGTACTGGCCGAGCAGCAGCGTCGGCGATTCCGGGGACGGCAGCCCGTCACCGGTGTTCTCCAGCTCGGTGAGGACCTTGGCGAACGCGTCCGTCGACACGATCTCCGGCTCGACCCCGAACTCGGTCAGCAGCAGCGGCTTCAGCCCCGGCACCAGGTCCAGGTGGAGCAGACGGTCGACGCGGGTGCCGACCAGCGGGTCGATCTTGTTGCGGGTGGGGCCGTAGCTCATCAGGCCGTCCGCGTACACCGTGACGGGCGCCCCGGTGAAGATCTGGCAGACGCCGAGCGCCGGGTTGACCTGGATCGACTCGACGGCCAGTTCGATGTCGTCGTCGCCGAGGTTCCAGGCGAGCCTGAGGTGCCGCTCCCACAGCGGGACGTCGTCCAGGCGCGGGGCCCAGCCGCCCGGGTGGAACGGGGAGATGGTCTCGTTCCAGGAGACGACGTCGTCGAAGCGGTCGCGCAGCTGCTCGAAGCCGGGCATCTCGTCCAGGCCGGGCGTTGTCTCGGGTGTCGCCGCGTTGTTGCAGACGAGGAGTATGCGCCGGTCTGCGGGTGTGAAGCAGTCGCTGTCGAGCGCCGCGGCCAGGGTCGCCGTGCCGTACAGCGTCGACGCCAGGAAGATCTGCGTCGTCACGCGGCCACCCCCGGGGAGACGGGGCGGCGGCGCAGCCGGCGCAGGCGCGAGGCCCGCTGGATGTCCATGGAGTCGAGGGCCTCCTCGAGTACGTCCTGCGGCATGCGCCGCAGGGCGACAGCACTCATCGACTTCAGTTTCCGTGCCACCGCCGGCTCGAACCTTTCGATGGATCCCAGATGATGGGAAATGATTGCGCAATATGTGCGAACGGCTTTGGGGAGGAGTTTATCCGCGTCCGGGTCCTCGGCCGTTTCGGCCACCACCTGGTCGAACGCACGAATGAAGTCCAGCTGGCGCACATCGCCGATCTGGGTGAGCGAGGAGGCGACACCGCGCCGGTAGAAGACGCCGAGCAGGCTCACCGTGGCGAAGGATTCCGCCTCCCGGTGCAGCTTCCAGATCCACGGCCGGTCCTCCGCCGTGCGCAGCCCGTCGGTGAAGTGGAGCAGACCGCGGTCGACGAGTCGGCGGTGGTAGACGCCCGCCCACGCGTACGCGTAGTCGACGGAGGTGGAGCGGTCGGCGGGCAGGATGGCGTCGCGCGGGTTCATCACGACACCGCGCCGGCCGTTGGGCACCCGGTGGATGGCGCGCGCCCGGGCGGTGCACTGGACATGGTCGGTGCGGATGAAGTCGCAGCCCAACTCCTCGATTGCCGAGACCAGTTGGGGGTAGTAGCCGGGGGCGAGCCAGTCGTCCCCGTCGAGGAACGTGAGGTACTCGCCGCGCGCCTTGTCGATCCCGGTGTTGCGCGCGGTGGCCAGCCCTCCGTTCTTCTCGTGGCGGACGTACACCGCGCCGGGCAGCTCGCGCTCGGCGCGCGCGAGGATGTCCGGCGTCTCGTCGCGCGAGCAGTCGTCGACGAGAATGAATTCGAAGTCCTCACGCGCGTTCGCACGCAGGCTCTTCAGGGTGTCTGGCGCGTATTGCTGCACGTTGTAGAACGGCACGATGACGGAGAGCTTGACCACCCCTGTGACGTTAGGCGGCGGCCCGGCATTCGTCTTGACCGGCGGCTTGATGTCAGGTGAACGACGCGTGGCGGAACAGTGAACCCAGCTGTTTCGTATGCGATTCGCGCCCCGATTCGCCATTCGGCGGTCTGCTGTTAACCCTTTGTTGGATTCCGGTTGGGCTGGGCATCGGAATCGCTTCCTAGCGTCTTCGACGTGCCAGCAAGTACCGCGAAGTCCCTTCGGGTCGCCGTCCTAGCCGATTCCGACAGCCGGTGGAAGTGGGGCGCGCTCACCGCGAGCCGTATCACACCGACGGAATTCACCGAATCCAGCGAATCGCCTGAAACGGTCGATTCGGACATTCGGCTTGACGGCTTCCTCCTGAGGGGCCGTGCCACCCCCACCGCCCGCCAGCTCGAAGAGGTCGGCGTCCGCGCGGACTCCCTCCGCGAGGTGACCGCCGTCGAATTCCTGCGCGAGATGACGAAGGAGAGCTACGACGTCCTCGTGCTCGCCCTCGTCGGCGGCGGTGTCCAGGCGATGCTGCACGGGCTCGCCCACGCCTGGCAGGGGCGCGCACGGCGCCCCGTGGTCGTCACCGGCTACGTCGGGGTCGTCTACGAGAAGCTCGCCGACGGCCTGCTGCTGCGGCACGGCGCGGACCTCGTGCTCGCCAACTCCCGCCAGGACGCCGAGCGTTTCCGGGCGGTGTACGAAGGGGTGGGCGCCGATGCCACGTCGGTCACCGAGGTGGCGCTGCCCTTCCTCGGGGGCGCCGCCTACGAGAAGAAGGACCCCTACACGGTCGTCTTCGCCGCACAGCCCTCCGTGCCCGAGAGCCGCAAGGACCGTGCCTACCTGCTGGACCGCCTGATCCGGCACGCGCGCCGGCACCCCGAGCGCGAGGTGCTGCTCAAGCTCCGCTCCAAGCCGGGCGAGCACACCACGCACATCGAGGAGCTGCCGTACCAGAAGCTGGCCCAGAAGGAGGAGCTGCCGGCCAACTTCCGCCTGGTGTACGGGAACATGGGCGAGGTACTCGACCACACGGACCTGCTGGTCACCGTCAGCTCGACGGCCGCCCTGGAGTCGCTGCACCGCCGTATCCCCACCGTCGTGCTCACCGACCTCGGGGTGCGGGAGGCGCTCGGCAACCACCACTTCGTGGGCTCGGGCTGCCTCGCCTCCTGGGACCAGCTCGACGCGGGGCACGAGCCCGTGCCGGACGCGGAGTGGGTGGCCCGGCAGGGCGTCGCCGCGGACGGGTCGTACGCGACCGCCTTCGACGAGGCGCGCCGGCGCATCACCGAGCTGCTCGCCGCCGGTGAACTCCCGCCCCTCGCGCCCTACTACACGCCCGTCACCGCGCCCGGCTATCTGCCCGGCGTCCTCGCCCGCCACCACCTCGCCCCGGACGGCAGCCCGCTGCCCGGCGCGCCCGCCGCCGACAAGGCGCCGAGCCCCGTGCGCCAGATCGTGCGCCGCGCCGCGCGCGGCGCCTACCGCCACGGAGTGCAGCGCGTGGCGCCCGTGATCCGACGGATGGGGGAGCTGTGAACGAGCGGATCCCACACCAAGGACTCCAAGGAGCTGAACCCATGTCCAACCCGGAAGCGGGACAGGCGGCGCCGGTGCGCCGCGTGCTCGCGGTGATTCCCGCCCGCGGCGGCTCCAAGGGTGTGCCCGCGAAGAACCTCGCCCCGGTCGGCGGTGTCCCGCTGGTCGCCCGCGCGGTCCGCGAGTGCCGGGCCTCCCGGCTCGTCACCGACGTCGTGGTCTCCACCGACGACCAGGCGATCGCCGCCGCCGCCCGCGAGGCCGGTGCCGAGGTCGTGCTGCGTCCCGCCGCCATCGCCGGCGACACCGCCACCTCCGAGGACGCGGTCCTGCACGCCATGGACGCCCACGAGGCGCTGCACGGCTCGCCCGTGGACGTGGTGCTGCTGGTCCAGTGCACCAGCCCCTTCCTCGTCCGTGAGGACATCGACGGGGTGGCCGCCGCGGTCGTCGAGAACGGCGCGGACACGGCGCTGACCGTGGCCCCCTTCCACGGCTTCATCTGGCGCGACGCGGCCGACGAGCCCGCCCCCGTCATCGGCTCCCAGCGCTCCGGCGAGGCGGGCGAGGCGACCTGGGCGTCCCCCCGGCCGAAGCCCGCGGGAGGGGCCACCAGGGTCGCCGACTCCACGGCCACCGACGGCGGCTACGGCGTCAACCACGACAAGTCCTTCCGGCCGCGCCGCCAGGACCGGCCCCAGGACCTCCTGGAGACCGGTGCCGCGTACGCGATGGACGCGGCCGGGCTGCGCGAGCACCGGCACCGCTTCTTCGGCCGCACCGAACTCGTGCGCACCGACCCGGCCCGCGTGCTGGAGATCGACGACCCCCACGACCTGGCCCGCGCCCGCGCCCTCGCGCCGCTCTTCGACGCGCACCGGCCCGGTTCGCTCCCGACCCGCGCCGACATCGACGCGGTCGTACTCGACTTCGACGGCACCCAGACCGACGACAGGGTGCTGATCGACTCCGACGGACGCGAGTTCGTCTCCGTGCACCGCGGGGACGGCCTCGGCATCGCCGCGCTGCGTCGCAGCGGCCTGACGATGCTGATCCTGTCCACGGAGCAGAACCCGGTCGTCGCCGCACGGGCCCGGAAGCTCAAGATCCCGGTCCTGCACGGCATCGACCGGAAGGACCTCGCACTGAAGCAGTGGTGCGAGGAGCAGGGCATCGCGCCTGAGCGCGTGCTCTACGTCGGCAACGACGTCAACGACCTCCCGTGCTTCGCCCTCGTCGGCTGGCCCGTGGCGGTCGCGAGCGCCCACGACGTCGTGCGCGGCGCCGCACGCGCGGTCACCACCGTCCCGGGCGGTGACGGCGCGATCCGAGAGATCGCCAGCTGGATCCTCGGCCCCTCTCTCGACTCCCTCGACAAGTAAGGAATCACCTGCCATGAGCAGCAACTCCCGTCTGCGCACGTTCGGTACCCGTGAGGTCGGCCCGGGCAAGCCCGTCTACGTCTGCGGCGAGATCGGCATCAACCACAACGGTGAGCTGGAGAACGCCTTCAAGCTGATCGACGTGGCCGCCGAGGCCGGCTGTGACGCCGTCAAGTTCCAGAAGCGCACCCCCGAGATCTGCACCCCGCGCGACCAGTGGGACATCGAGCGCGACACCCCCTGGGGCCGGATGACCTACATCGACTACCGCCACCGCGTGGAGTTCGGTGAGGACGAGTACCGTCAGATCGACGAGTACTGCAAGGAGAAGGGCATCGACTGGTTCGCGTCCCCGTGGGACACCGAGGCCGTCGCCTTCCTCGAGAAGTTCGACGTCCCGGCCCACAAGGTCGCCTCCGCGTCCCTCACCGACGACGAGCTGCTGAAGGCGCTGCGCGCCACCGGCCGCGCGATCATCCTCTCCACGGGCATGTCGACCCCGAAGCAGATCCGCCACGCGGTCGAGGTCCTCGGCTCCGACAACATCCTGCTCTGCCACGCGACGTCGACGTACCCGGCGAAGGCCGAGGAGCTCAACCTCCGCGTCATCAACACGCTGGAGAAGGAGTACCCGAACGTCCCGATCGGCTACTCCGGCCACGAGACGGGCCTGCAGACCACCCTCGCCGCGGTCGCGCTCGGGGCGACCTTCGTCGAGCGTCACATCACCCTCGACCGCGCCATGTGGGGCTCGGACCAGGCCGCTTCGGTGGAGCCGCAGGGTCTTCAGCGCCTGGTCCGCGACATCCGCACCATCGAGGCGTCCCTCGGCGACGGCGTGAAGAAGGTCTACGACTCGGAGCTCGGCCCGATGAAGAAGCTGCGCCGCGTCGCCGGCGTGGTCGCCGAGGCGGAGATCGCCGCGGCCGCCGGCGAGCCGGTTTCGGTCTGAGCACCTTACGGGACGGTCGTACGCCGATGAGCCCCCGCGCCGGATCCGCCGGCCAGCACACGCTCGCCTTCGTCGAGAGCCCGGTCCAGCTCCTGAACGTCCTGGAGTGGGCACACGCACACGCGCTCCGTACGAAGGAGAGCGGTGCGCCCGAGCGCGGGGCGGCGATCCCCGCGCAGGGCGGCCCGCGGCCCGGCGCGGGGCGCACGTCGGCGAACGGCCCGGGGTCGGCCGGCGCGCAGGGCACCGCGCCCGGCGGGTCCGGCGCCCGGCCCCCCGGCCGTACGGCGCGCGCGGGGCTCACTCTCGTGGTGCTGTCGCCCACCGACCCGATGACCCGCGGACAGCTGCGCCGCATGGCGGAACTGGCCCGCGACGAGGGATACGAGGTCCGCTGGGAGGAGGCGCGGGGCGGCACGACCGCGCCTTTCCGGACGGTCGGTGGCCTCGCCCCGCTGCTGCGCAGGGCGCACCGCGTCGTGATGGGGGACCCCTTCTCCCGCTACGTCCAGCTGCTGCTGACCATCACCCGGGCCCGTGAACTCGTGGTGGTGGACGACGGCACGGCGACCATGGAGTTCGTCGCCCAGCTCGCCCGCGGCGAGCGTCTGGTGCGCTGGCACCGCAAGGGCGGCCGTCCGGGCGCCCGTGACCTGCTCTTCGCGCCGGTGTCGGCGTCGGCGCGGCGCCGGCTGACGCCGAGCACACAGCGCGCGGTGGAGGTCTTCTCGTCGATGCCGATCGACGAGACCCCGGCCGGGGTGACGGTCACCGCGAACGACTTCGCCTGGACCCGGGCCCGCTTCGGCCCGCCGCGCCTGACCAAGGGCGCGGACCTGGTGGGCACCTCCCTGGTCGAGACGGGCGTGGTGGACGGCGAGCGCTATCTGGAGGCGGTCCGCGCCCTGGCCGCCGCGCACGGCGCACGGCGCTACTTCGCCCACCGCCGCGAAAGCACGGAGAAACTCCACCAGTTGGCGACCGAGACGGGCCTGGAGGTGGTCCGCCCGGAGCTCCCCCTGGAACTGATCGCCCGTCGCGGCCCCATCGGCCGTACGATCCTCAGCTTCCCCTCGACGGTCGTACACACCCTCCCCCTGGCGCTCGTCGGCACGGAGGTGCGCGTCGCGGTGTGCGACATCGACCCGGCATGGCTGACGCACGGGGCCTCGCCGCGGGCGCAGGGCTTCCTCTCGGGCGTGACCGGGACGGCGCGGGACGTGGACCGGCTGTCGGCGATGGGCCCGGCGGATTCCCCGCGTTCGGCGAGGTGGGCGTAGGAACGAGCCGTACAACGGCTCCGTCAACCCGGCCCGGCACGCCGAGCTCGGCGGCCTGGAGGAGACGGGCCTCGACCTCTCGACGCCCGCCGCGCCCGGCCTGAAGGCCACCCCCGGCGACGCGAGCCTCAAGCTGAACTGGACCGCCCCGGCCGCCACCGGCCTCCCGGTCACCGACTACCGCGTCACGCTGACCGGTTCGGACGGCGCCGTCGTGGCCGTCAAGGACGTCCCGGTCCCGGGTCATCGCCACCGGCACGCTGAGCGGCGGCAAGGTGACCGTCACCCTGCCCAGGCTGAGCCGCGGCAGGCACACCATGCACGCCTTCTACACCGGCTCCTCGACGGTGTACTCGAAGGCCGGCGCGAACTTCACCATCAAGTCCACCTGACCCCGCCCCACCGGGGAGACCGTCACGGCCGCTTGGGCTGACCGGTGGACGGCGGGCCGTGCGGGGGGCCGCTTCGGCCGACCGGCGGACGGCTGGCGACGTGGCGGACGGTTCGGCGGACGGCTGGCGACGTGGCGGGCGGTTCGGCGGACCGGCGGTCTATGCGGGGGGCCGCCTCTGCTGACCGGCCGACGGCTTGCGCGCCAGCAGGAACACCCGGTCGCGCTTGCCGTCCTCGTCCGGGTCCAGGAGCGTACGCGCGTGGACCAGCAGACCGGCCTCCGCCAGCCGCCCGATGACCGTGTCCGGGGCGTGCCAGTAGTCGTCCAGCTCGATGTCGTGCCCGAACCGTTCGGTGAGGTGGGTGCGGTCGTCCGTACCCGCCCGGAAGCCCAGCAGGACCTGGCCGCCGGGCACGAGGATCCGCTGGAACTCGGTGAACACCGGCAGCAGGTGCTCCGTCGGCACATGGCCGACCACATCGAGCGCGGCGATGCCGCCCAGCGTCTCCGGCGGCAGATCCAGGGCCGTCACGGTCCCGACGTGGAACCGCAGCTCCGGGTGGGTGCGGCGGGCCAGGGCCACCATGCGCGGGGACAGGTCGACGCCGAACACGGGGACACCCAGGGCGTCCAGCCGCGCCGTGACATGGCCAAGGCCGCAGCCGAGGTCGGCGACGGGCGCGGGACCGTTCTCCCGGACCAGATCCGCGAAGGCCGTCACCAGGGCGCGGTCCAGGGGCCGGGTCGCCAGGCCGTCGGGCACACGGGCGGCGTAGTCGGGGGCCATGGCGTCGTACGACGCCCGGGCGGTGCGCAGGAAATCCGGTTCCTCGGCGTTCACGCTGACGCACGCTACCCACTGGGGCGGGCGCGCCGGGGGTTGCTTCCCAGGGTTCATCCGCTCGTCACCGGGGCGGGAGACGGCGGCGCGGCGGGGTACCCGTAGGAGGTGGCCCGGCGGTGTGCCGGAGGGAGGAGAGGACGGCGTGATACCCCTGGCGGAGGGAACGGACGGGGCTCCCCGAGCGTTTCCCCGCGGGACGCTCCGACACGCGAGCGATCCCGGTCAGGGATCACCGGGCGCCGTCGGCGGCGCCGGGACGGCTCTCCGGTCACCCCGGCGGACCCGTTCTCGGCCTCCTCCACGATCCCGTCGTCCCGAAAGACGGGCGAGTGTACCCATCGTCCCAGCCGGCTATGCGGCGTGCGGCCAGTTTTTCTTCCCCTGACGGACTGAAGTTTTGTTGATCGTGGAGAGAGACGCCGCCCGATCGCCCTACCCTTCAAAGGGTGAACCAATTGATGTCCCGAGAGTCCGAGGCCGATCACCCCGGGGACAGTGTGCTCCCCGGCACCCTGCCCGAGTTGCTGCGGGCCGAGCTCGTGGCCTTCCGCCGCGACCTGCACATGCACCCGGAACTCGGCAACCAGGAGTTCCGCACCACCGCCGCGATCAAGGCCCGCCTGGAGCAGGCAGGGCTCGCGCCGCGTGTGCTCCCCGCCGGCACCGGGCTCATCTGTGACATCGGCGACCCGGACGGCGTACGCCCGATCCTCGCGCTGCGCGGAGACATCGACGCGCTGCCCATCCCCGACACCAAGACCGACTGCGCCTACCGGTCCACCGTGCCCGACCGCGCCCACGCCTGCGGGCACGACGTTCACACCACGGTCGTGCTCGGGGCCGGACTCGTCCTCGCCGAGCTGCACCGGCAGGGCAAACTGCCGCGGCCGGTGCGGCTGATCTTCCAGGCCGCCGAGGAGGTCCTCCCGGGCGGTGCCACCGACGCGATCGCGTCCGGCGCGCTCGACGGGGTCGGACGGATCATCGCCGTGCACTGTGACCCGAGGGTCGACGCGGGGCGCATCGGGCTGCGACACGGTCCCATCACCTCCGCCTGCGACCGGCTGGAAGTCACCCTCGCCGGCGCGGGCGGCCACACCGCGCGCCCCCACCTCACCACCGACCTCGTCACGGCCGTCGCGCGCGTCGCGACCGATGTGCCGTTCCTGGTCGCCCGCCGCGTCGACGCGCGCAGCGGGCTCTCCGTCACCTGGGGCAGGATCGAGTCCGGGCACGCCTGCAACGTCATTCCGCAGCACGCCGAACTCGCCGGGACCGTGCGCTGCCTGGACCTCGAGACCTGGCGGCACGCGCCCGACGTCGTCCACGCGTCGATCGACGAGATCGCGAACCTGTACCGGGCGAAGTCCGAGATCAACTACGTGCGCGGAGTGCCGCCGGTCGTCAACGACATGGCCGTCACCGAACTCCTGCACGACGCCATGGCCGCACGCCGCGGTGTCCACTCCGTCGAGGACACCCAACAGAGCCTCGGCGGCGAGGACTTCTCCTGGTACCTGGAGCATGTGCCCGGCGCCATGGCCCGCCTCGGTGTGCGCCCGCCGGGCGAGCGGACCGTCCGCGACCTCCACCAGGGCGACTTCGACGTGGACGAGCACGCGATCACGGTGGGGGTGGAGCTGTTCACGGCGGCCGCGCTGCTGGACGCCGAACGCTAGGCCGGAGCGCTGGACGCGCAGCGCTGGGCCGGAGCGCTGGACGCGCAGCGCTGGGCCGGAGCGCTGGGTCGGAATGCCGGGCCGGAGCGCCGGGAGGACGGGCTCGCGCGGGGGCTTCCCGATGGCCGAAAGGGGCGCCCCGGTTCGCCCCCTTCGTCCGCTTGCGTGACCCGTCCGTAACGGACGGTGCGGAAACGTAACCCGATGTCGGCACGAATCGATAACGGCCGGGAGGAATCCCGTTCCCCTCCCCTTCTACGCGCGTTACTGTGCGCCGAAATCGCTGCGGTGGCGGCGCATTGGGGAAGCGGACCGGCGACGGTGCCGTGGGGACGAAGGGGTGCTTGCTGTGCGTCTGATCTCTCGGAGGACGAGGTTCTCCCAAGCTGCGGTGGCCGTCGCGGTCGTCGCCCTCGCGGCCGCCGGGTGCGGCAAGTCCAGCACCGACTCCTCGAACGGCTCGGGCAAGAACTCGTCCGGCTACTCGGGCAAGGGCATAGGCCTGGCCTACGACATCGGCGGCAAGGGCGACCAGTCCTTCAACGACGCCGCGTTCGCCGGTTTCGAGAAGGCCGAGAAGGAGTTCAAGATCGGCGGCCGGGACATCGAGCCGCAGGACGGCGAGTCCAGCGCCGACAAGGTGCAGCGCCTGGAGCAGCTCGCCAAGGCCGGCTACAACCCGATCATCGGGGTCGGCTTCGTCTACGCGCCCGCCGTCAAGGAGGTCGCGGCCAAGTACCCGAAGATCACCTTCGGCATCATCGACGACGACACGGTCAAGGCGAGCAACGTCGCCGACCTGGTCTTCCACGAGGAGCAGTCCTCGTACCTGGCCGGTGTCGCCGCGGCGAAGGCGACCAAGAAGAACCACATCGGGTTCATCGGCGGCGTCGACATCCCTCTCATCCACAAGTTCCAGGCGGGCTTCGTCCAGGGCGCCAAGTCCGTCAACCCCAAGATCAAGATCGAGTCGCAGTTCCTGACCCAGACCCCCCAGGAGGGCGGCTTCTCCAGCCCCGACAAGGGGAAGGACGCGGCCAACGGCCAGATCGAGGCGGGCGCCGACGTCATCTACCACGCCGCCGGTCTGTCCGGTCAGGGCGTGATCCAGGCCGCCGCCGACCACAAGGTGTGGGCGATCGGCGTCGACTCCGACCAGTACCAGCAGAGCGCCCTGGCCAAGTACAAGGACTACGTCCTCGGCTCGGCCCTGAAGAACGTCGGCGGCGCCGTGTACGACCTGACCAAGTCGGTCGTCGACGGCAAGCCGCTGAGCGGCGAGCAGCGGGGCGACCTCAAGTCGGGTGGCGTGGGCTTCGCCGACTCCAACCCGAAGTACCAGGCCATGAAGGACGTCGTCACGGCGGTCGACAAGGCCAAGCAGGACATCATCGACGGCAAGGTCACCGTCAACGCACAGTGACGCCATCTCTTCGGCCGACTCCGGCGCGCCTCGGCCGGGAGCACTGAGCGCCGTCGGCACCTCCGCCCCGCCGGACCTCATCCGGCGGGGCGGAGCGCTGCGCGGGGCGGGACACGGGTGCGGGCGAGCGGCCTGCGGTCCGCCGGGGCGTCCGGGCGTGCCTCGGTCCGCCGGGCCGTCCGGGTGCGCGCCGCCGCGCCGCCGCCCCGCCGGGCCGTCCCAATGCGGTCCGCCGCGCCGCCAGGTGCCCCGCCCCCCGGTCCGGCCGCCGGCGCGCCGGGACCCGTGGCAGACGCACGCTGGGAAGGGGGGCTGGCGACCGGCGAACCCGATGCCCGTCCGCCGCGTCGCGGGAGCCCTGATCGCCTCCGAGCCAGGGGTCACATCGGCCTCTTCATTCCCCCCTCTCACGTTCACACCAGGAGCCCCACCACTCCCCCAGATGCCGCTTCTCCTTGCCACTCGCAAGCGCCGCACCGCGCTCCGTAACTTGCCCCTGTGTCTGTGGCCACATCTCGATAACGGACCGGACAGAAGGGGTTTTCCGTATGGTCTACGCGCGTTACGCTGCCGCGGAACCAGCGCCTGGTATGGGCGCTTGCACAAAGGAGTCTCGTTCCATGCGCCGGGTGTCCCGTATCGCCGTTGCCGGGGTTGCGACCGCAGCCCTCGCCGTCACCGTATCCGCCTGCGGCAGTTCGTCCACCGAGTCGGCCGGTGGCGGCAAGAGCAAGGGCATCGGCCTCGCCTACGACGTCGGCGGCAAGGGCGACCAGTCCTTCAACGACGCTGCCTACGCGGGTCTCCAGAAGGCCGAGAAGGAGTTCGGTGTCGGCGGCCGTGACGTCGAGCCGCAGGACAACGAGTCCGACGCCGACAAGGTGCAGCGCCTGGAGACGCTGGCCAAGTCCGGCTACAACCCGGTGATCGGCGTCGGCTTCGCCTACGCCCCCGCCGTCAACGCCGCCGCCGCCAAGTACCCGAACGTCACCTTCGGCATCATCGACGACAGCACCGTCCAGAAGAAGAACGTGGCCGACATGGTCTTCCACGAGGAGGAGTCCTCCTACCTCGCCGGTGTCACCGCCGCCAAGGTGACCAAGAAGAACCACATCGGCTTCATCGGCGGCGTGGACGTCCCGCTCATCCACAAGTTTGAGGCGGGCTTCGTCCAGGGCGCCAAGTCGGTCAACCCGAAGATCAAGGTCGAGTCGCAGTTCCTGACGCAGACGGCGCAGGAGGGCGGCTTCTCCAGCCCCGACAAGGGCGAGAACGCCGCTAACGGTCAGATCGACGCCGGCGCGGACGTCCTCTACCACGCGGCCGGTCTGTCCGGCCAGGGTGTCATCAAGGCCGCCGCCACGCACAAGGTGTGGGCGATCGGCGTCGACTCCGACCAGTACAGCCAGGGCGCTCTGGCGTCGTACAAGAGCTACATCCTCACCTCGGCGCTCAAGAACGTCTCCGGTTCGGTGTACGAGCTCGCCAAGTCCGTCATCAAGGACAAGAAGCCGCTGACCGGTGAGGTCCGCGGCAGCCTCGCCAACGGTGGCGTCGGTCTCGCCGACTCCAACCCGGTGTTCAAGAACAACGCCGACCTCCAGGCCGCCCTGAAGAAGGCCGAGCAGGGCATCAAGGACGGCTCGATCAAGGTCAAGACCTCCTGACCAGAGGTCACGGGCCGACCGGAAGCATGGCAAAAAAAGCGCTGTAATGGCAGCGTTACGGTCACGGAACGGGGCGCGGGAAGGATGACCGACTCGCGCCCCGTTCGCGCGGCAGAATGCTCGGAACGGATCGACAGCGATCAGGTCCCGGCACTATTCAAAGCAGGGGCGCTACGCGCGTAGAGTGGCCCCTTTCCCAAGGAGAGTGCGCCATCGACGCGTCCAGCAGCCCTCCGCTCACCGCACCGTCGACGACCGCGGTCGAGCTGGCGGCGATCACCAAGCGATTCCCCGGTGTCGTCGCCAACCACGACATCCACCTCACGGTCCGCAAGGGCACCGTGCACGCCCTCGTCGGCGAGAACGGCGCCGGCAAGTCGACACTGATGAAGATCCTCTACGGCATGCAGAAGCCGGACGAGGGCACCATCACCATCGATGGCGAGCAGGTGACCTTCAACAGCCCCGCCGACGCCATCGCGCGCGGCATCGGCATGGTCCATCAGCACTTCATGCTCGCCGACAACCTCACGGTCCTGGAGAACGTGGTCCTCGGCAGCGAGAAGCTGTACGGCATCGGCAGCGGCGCCCGCAGGAAGATCAAGGAGATCTCCGAGCGGTACGGTCTCGGCGTACGCCCCGACGCCCTGGTCGAGGACCTCGGTGTCGCCGACCGCCAGCGCGTGGAGATCCTCAAGGTCCTCTACCGCGGCGCCAAGACCCTCATCCTCGACGAGCCGACCGCCGTGCTCGTCCCGCAGGAGGTCGAGGCGCTCTTCGACAACCTGCGCGAGCTGAAGTCCGAGGGCCTGTCCGTCATCTTCATCTCCCACAAGCTGGGCGAGGTCCTGTCGGTCGCCGACGACATCACGGTCATCAGGCGCGGCACGACGGTCGGCACCGCCGTGCCCTCCGAGACGACCCCGCGCCAGCTCGCCGAGCTGATGGTCGGCAGCGAGCTGCCCGTCCCGGAGACCGCCGAGTCGACCGTGACGGACCGCCCGGTGATCGAGGTCAGGGGTCTCACCGTGCACGCGCGCGGCGGCGCCTCGCTCGGTGAGCTGGCCGAGCCCGCCTCCACCGGTCTGCTCACCGAGCAGACGGCCGAGGGCGCGGCGGGAGTGCGCCGCGTCCTCGACGACGTCACCTTCACCATCCACGCCGGTGAGGTCATGGGCATCGCCGGCGTCGAGGGCAACGGCCAGACCGAGCTGATCGACGCGCTGATCGGCCTCAAGAACGCCGACTCCGGTTCCATCGCCTTCCTCGGCGAGGACATCACGGCCTGGCCCACCCGCAAGCGCCGCGAGCAGGGCGTCGGCTACATCCCCGAGGACCGCCACCGCCACGGTCTCCTCCTCGAGGCTCCCCTGTGGGAGAACCGCATCCTCGGCCACGTCACCGAGCGCCCCAACGCCAAGGGCTTCTGGCTCGACCCCAAGGGCGCCCAGGAGGACACCCGGCGGATCGTCAAGGAGTACGACGTCCGCACACCCGGCATCGACGTCACCGCCGCCTCCCTCTCCGGAGGCAACCAGCAGAAGCTGATCGTGGGCCGCGAGATGAGCCATGCCCCCAAGTTCCTGATCGCCGCCCACCCCACCCGCGGCGTGGACGTCGGTGCGCAGGCGCAGATCTGGGACCAGATCCGCGTGGCCCGCCGCGAGGGCCTGGCCGTACTGCTGATCTCCGCCGACCTGGACGAGCTGATCGGTCTCTCCGACACCCTGCGGGTGATATACAACGGCCGGCTGGTCGCCGACGCCGACCCCGCCACCATCACCCCGGAGGAACTGGGCTCGGCCATGACGGGTGCCGCGTCCGGTCACCTGGAACACGTAGAAAACGCCACAGAAGGCGACGCAGACGCCGGTCCGGAGGACGACGCCCGATGAAGAAGTTCGACAAGGAGCGGCTGCTCCTCGCCGTGGCCGGTCCGGTCATCGCGCTCGTCTCGGCGATTGTGCTGACCTCGGTCGTGCTGGTCGCCTCCGGCAAGAACCCGTTCGAGCCCTACCGGCTGATGCTGGAGCAGATCGGGTTCTCCGACGTCCAGGTGCTGATCGTCAACCAGGCGTCGCTGTACTACATCGCCGCGCTCGCGGTGGCCCTCGGCTTCCGTATGAACCTGTTCAACATCGGTGTCGACGGTCAGTACCGCCTCGCCGCGGTGATGACCGCGGTCGTCGGCGCGCACCTCGCGCTGCCGTCGTTCCTTCAGGTCCCGATGCTCATGCTGGTGGCCATGTTCACCGGCGCCTTCTGGGCCGGCATCGCGGGCGTGCTGAAGGTCACCCGCGGTGTGAGCGAGGTCGTCGCGACGATCATGCTCAACGCGATCGCCACCAGCCTCATCGTCTACGTCACCCAGGCCGACGTCTGGGGTGTGCAGGTCGGCAACAACATGACGACCGGCATCATGAAGAAGTCCGGCTGGATTCCCGGCATCGACCTCGGCGCCGGGGCCGGCGAGGTCTACGGCCTGGTCTTCCTCGCCGTCCTCGCGGGCGTCCTGTACTGGCTCGTCCTCAACCGCACCCGGTTCGGCTTCGACCTGCGGGCCTCCGGCGCCTCCGAGACCGCTGCCGCTGCCTCCGGTGTCGACGCCAAGAGGATGGTCCTCACCGCGATGCTCATCTCCGGCGCGGTCGCGGGCCTGTCCGGCCTGCCGCTGCTGCTCGGCGACGCCCACACCTACAGCCTGAGCTTCCCGACCGGCCTCGGCTTCACCGCCATCGGCATCGCCCTGCTGGGCCGCAACCACCCGGGCGGCATCGCCCTCGCCGCCCTGCTGTGGGCCTTCCTCGACAAGGCCTCCCCGGCCCTCGACTACGCGACCCCGGTGGCGTACGAGAAGGAGATCGCCACGATCATGCAGGGCCTGATCGTCTTCGCGGTCGTCATCTCGTACGAGGCCGTACGCCAGTGGGGCCTGCGACGCCAGCAGAAGAAGGTCGGTGCGGAACTCGCCGCCGCGGCCAACGGCAACAACAACGCGCACAAGAAGGAGGTGGCTGCCTGATGACCACCGCGACCGTCGCCAAGCCGAAGGCGCAGCAGCCCGGCAAGGGCAGCCGCCGTCTCTCGCTCCCGGTACTCCTGCTGATCATCGCGGGCGTGCTGGTCCTCGCCTCGATCGTCCGGCTGATCAGCGGTGCGGACGGCATCACCTCGACCGGCCAGATGTCCACGGCGCTGCGTCTGGCCGTCCCGATCGGGCTCGCGGGCCTCGGCGGCCTGTGGGCCGAGCGTTCCGGTGTCGTCAACATCGGCCTCGAGGGCATGATGATCCTCGGCACCTGGTTCGGCGCCTGGGCCGGCTACCAGTGGGGCCCCTGGACCGGTGTCGTCTTCGGCATCATCGGCGGTGCCCTCGGCGCCCTCCTGCACGCCATCGCCACCGTCACCTTCAACGTGAACCACATCGTCTCCGGTGTGGCGATCAACATCCTGGCCCTCGGCACCACCCGCTACCTGTCGAAGTTCACCTTCGAGAACGCGCCGCAGGGCTCCTCCAAGCAGTCCCCGCCCATCGACTCGCTCGGCACCTTCGACATCCCGGGCCTGTCGAGCTGGCTGGACACGCTCAACCAGAAGCACTGGTTCCTGGTCTCCGACATCGCGGGCCTGATCGGCGGCCTGGTCACCGACCTGTCGCCGCTCACCGTCATCGCGGTGGCCCTCGTCCCGTTCACCTGGTGGGTGCTGTGGCGCACCGCCTTCGGTCTGCGCCTGCGCTCCTGCGGCGAGAACCCGGTGGCCGCGGAGTCGCTCGGCGTCAACGTCTACAAGTACAAGTACATCGCCGTGATCATCTCGGGTGGCTTCGCGGGTCTCGGCGGCGCGTTCCTGTCGATCGTCGCGTCCAACGTGTACCTGGACGGCCAGACCGCCGGCCGCGGCTACATCGGTCTCGCCGCGATGATCTTCGGTAACTGGATGCCGGGCGGACTCGCCCTCGGCGCGGGCCTGTTCGGCTACACCGACAGCCTGAACCTGCGCGGCGGCACCACCAACGTGCACGCTCTGATCCTGCTGCTCGGGATCCTGGTGGTCTTCGGCGCGGCCTACCTCGCGTGGCGGAAGCGGTACGTCCCCGCGCTGATCACCGCCGTGGTCGCGGCACTGCTCTTCGTCTGGTACTCCAGCACGAACGAGGTTCCCGCCCAGCTCGTGACCGCGACCCCGTACATCGTCACCCTGCTGGTGCTCTCGCTTTCCGCGCAGAGCCTGCGGATGCCGAAGGCGGACGGTCTGCCCTACCGGAAGGGACAGGGCAAGTGACGGCGCCCGCCACGGTCGACTGGGCGGCCCTGCGCGAGGAGGCGCGCAGGGCGATGGCCCGCGCGTACGCCCCATACTCGGGCTACCCGGTCGGGGTCGCGGCCCTGGTCGACGACGGACGCGTCGTCACCGGCTGCAACGTCGAGAACGCCTCCTACGGTCTCGGCCTGTGCGCCGAGTGCGGTCTCGTCTCGCACCTGCAGAACACCGGCGGCGGCCGGCTGACGCACTTCACCTGCGTCGACGGCGACGGGGACATCCTCGTGCCGTGTGGCCGCTGCCGCCAGCTGCTCTACGAGTTCGGCGGCCCGGATCTGCTGCTGGAAACCCCGGCGGGGATCCTGCCGCTGTCGGAGATGCTGCCCCAGGCGTTCGGCCCGGACCATCTCACCAAGTAACCCGGACCATCTCACCAAGTAACTCCGTGCGGCCCCCCGAGTCGACCTTCATGGCTCAGGGGGCCGCACACCTTCGGACCTTCGGAAGGAAGCCATGGCCATGGACGCCATCTCCGTCATCCGCACCAAGCGGGACCGCGGTGAGCTGAGCGACGAGCAGATCGACTGGGTCATCGACGCGTACACGCGGGGCGAGGTCGCCGACGAGCAGATGTCCGCGCTCGCGATGGCCATCCTGCTCAATGGCATGAACCGCCGTGAGATCGCCCGCTGGACCGCCGCGATGATCGCCTCCGGCGAGCGGATGAACTTCTCGTCCCTGTCCCGCCCGACGGCCGACAAGCACTCGACCGGCGGCGTCGGCGACAAGATCACCCTCCCGCTGGCGCCACTGGTGGCCGCCTGCGGAGCGGCGGTCCCGCAGCTGTCGGGCCGCGGCCTCGGCCACACCGGCGGCACCCTGGACAAGCTGGAGTCGATCCCCGGCTGGCGCGCCCTGCTGTCGAACGAGCAGATGCTGCACGTTCTGGACACGACGGGTGCGGTGATCTGCGCGGCGGGCGACGGCCTCGCACCCGCCGACAAGAAGCTCTACGCACTGCGTGACGTCACGGGCACCGTCGAGGCGATCCCGCTGATCGCCTCCTCCATCATGTCGAAGAAGATCGCCGAGGGTACGGGCTCGCTGGTCCTGGATGTGAAGGTCGGCTCGGGCGCCTTCATGAAGACGATCGAGGACGCGCGGGAACTGGCATCCACGATGGTGGGTCTCGGCACCGATCACGGTGTGAAGACGGTGGCGCTGCTGACGGACATGTCCACCCCCCTCGGCCTGACGGCGGGCAACGCGCTGGAGGTCCGCGAGTCGGTGGAGGTCCTGGCGGGCGGCGGCCCCTCCGACGTGGTGGAGCTGACCATCGCCCTGGCCCGCGAGATGCTGGACGCGGCGGGTGTGAAGGACGCGGACCCGGCGAAGGCGCTGGCCGACGGCTCGGCGATGGACGTCTGGCGGCGGATGATCGCCGCCCAGGGAGGCGACCCGGACGCGTCGCTGCCGACGTCGAAGGAGCAGCACGTGGTGAAGGCCCCGTCGTCGGGTGTCCTGACCCGCCTGGACGCCTACGACATCGGCGTCGCCGCCTGGCGCCTCGGCGCGGGCCGCGCCCGCAAGGAGGACCCGGTGCAGGCTGCGGCCGGCGTCGAGATGCACGCCAAGCCGGGCGACACGGTGACGGAGGGCCAGCCGCTGCTGACCCTGCACACGGACACCCCCGAGCGGTTCGCGTACGCGCTCGAGGCGATCGAGGGCTCCTACGGCGTCGCGGCACCGGGCACGGAGTTCACGGCGTCTCCGGTAGTGCTGGAACGTATCGCCTGACCTGCGGTTTCCTCATTCGGGTGAACGGGATCGGTGGACCTGCGCCGGTCCCGTTCGGCATGCTGGTATCGGTGACGTACCGATAGGAGACACCGCCATGAGGGCACTCACCGTGAGCCAGGACCCCGACCAGAACTGGGACGACCTCGTCCGGTTCTGGGAGGAGATGGAGTGGCCCGAGGGCAGCAAGGTGGAGATCATCGAAGGGGTCGTCACCGTGTCACCCGCTCCCGCGTACGGCCATAACGTCATCGCCGCGCGTA
This sequence comes from Streptomyces sp. NPDC047079, assembly GCF_040643755.1. Taxonomy (NCBI): domain Bacteria; kingdom Bacillati; phylum Actinomycetota; class Actinomycetes; order Kitasatosporales; family Streptomycetaceae; genus Streptomyces; species Streptomyces sp. NPDC047079. Next base: position 212,774 of record NZ_JBEYUZ010000002.1, on the reverse strand, counting down.
TCCACCGCCGCCTGCTTTCCGTGATCCCGGAGGAGTGGGAGGTCTTCCAGACACTGGCGATTGCCGTGCCGTCACGCCTAGGCATGCTCATCCCCGACATCGTGGTGGCCCCAGTGCAGGAGGACGTGGAAACGGACACCCATATTCCGGCCGCCTGGCCGAACTCGTCGCCGAGGTGACCTCCAAGTCCAACGCCCGCCACGACCGCGTCAGCAAACCGGCTGCCTATGCGACCGCCGGTATCTCGCTGTACCTCCTCGTCGACCGCTGGGCACCCGACGTACCCACGGCGACGCTCTACGGCGAGCCGAAGGGGGACGTCTACCGGGTTCTGTCCGCCGTCAAGTCCGGCGACACCATCACCCTGCCCGCCCCCTTCGACCTCACCATCGACACCAGCCAGTTCCCCGCCGACTAGGGGGCGTGTTTCGAAAGCCCCGTCGTCGGCCCCCCGGATGACTTGCCCACGCCGCGATCCCCCGCCCGATGACTTCGGGGTGTCGCGGCCGTCTACCGAACGTGGACGCGACAACACCCGCTGTGCTGTATCTGCCCGCCTCCCTCGGCCGTGACGAGACCCCGGCGCTGTGCGCGGACGTGCGGGCGCTGCTTGTGTCCGGTGGGGCGGAGGTCGTGGTGTGCGACGCGTCCGGGCTGGGCCCACCGGCACTCGCGACCGTCGACGCGCTCGCCCGGCTCCAGCTCGCCGCACGGCGTGCCGGGGGCCGCATCCGGCTGCGCCACCCGGCCCCCGCCCTGCGCGCGCTAATCGATCTGACCGGCCTCCCCTTCGAGCTGGAGGGGCAGGCCGAACAGCGGGAACCAGCGCTGGGTGTCGAGGAAGCAGTGGAACCCGGAGATCCTGCCGTCTGACATCTCCAGGACCTGGACCGCCCAGGCCGTGAAACCGCCGGTGTCCGGGTCCGGCTTGTACTGGGCGAAGCCCGGCAGTCCGTTGACCGCGACCGGCACCAGATGGGAGCCCGCGCAGGCGGAGCCGAGCGTGGTCATGAAACCGGTGATGTCCGCCGTGCCGCGCAGCCACAGGTCGAACGGCGGCATCGTCATCACCGCGTCCTCGTGCAGCAGGGTCGTCAGCGCCGTCATGTCGTACCCCTCGAAGGCCGCCACATAGCGCTCCAGGAGTTTCTGCTGCTCCGCGTCCAGGGGGTCCGAGACGGCGGCGTCGGCCCCCTCGCCCGCCCGCTCCGTCAGCGTCGCACGCGCCCGCTGCAGCGCGCTGTTGACCGAGGCGACCGAGGTGCCGAGCAGCTCGGCGACCTCGCTCGCCCGCCAGGCCAGCACCTCGCGCAGGATGAGCACCGCGCGCTGCTTGGCGGGCAGCTGCTGCAAAGCCGCCATGAAGGCCAGGCGGACCGACTCCTTGGCGACCGCCGCCTCCGCCGGGTCGTCGGTCGTCGGCAGGACGCGCGCGTCGGGCATCGGCTCCAGCCACGTGCTGTCCGGGCGCGGGGAGAGGGCGGCCTGCGCGAGGGGCGTGGACTCGGTCAGGTCCATCGGGCGGGCGCGCCGGTTGCCGGCGCTCATCATGTCCAGGCACACGTTCGTCGCGATCCGGTACAGCCAGGAGCGGAGCGAGGAGCGGCCCTCGAACTTCTCGTAGCTCCGCCAGGCGCGGACCATCGTTTCCTGGACCGCGTCCTCGGCCTCGAAGGAGGAGCCGAGCATGCGGTAGCAGTATCCCGTCAGCTCGGTCCTGTGCTTCTCCAGCCGGACGTCGAGGTCCTCCACCGTCGCCGTACCGTCACCCATGGTCCACCCACCCAGCGGCCGTCCCTGTCGCGCTCCGTCGCGCCCCAGCACTCCGGAAGCTACTCCAGCCCACTGACAACGGCCCCGAAGCGCACGAAAGCGCAGCTCAGGAGCTCGGACCCGGCCTCGGGGAGCAGGCTCCGGCTTCCTCAGACCGCCGCGAGCCGCCGCTCGGTGCGGGCCGCCCGTGATCCGAACACCGTGATCGTCACGACGCCGAGCACCGCCAGGACGCCCATGCCCATCGTCCCGGGCCAGCCGCCCGCGTGGAACGCCATCGCGCCGACGGTGCTGCCCGTGCTGGAGCCGATGTAGTAGGACGACTGGTACAGCGCGGACGCCTGGGCACGACCCCGTTTCGCCGTGTGGCTGACCGCCGCCGACGCCACCGCGTGGCCCGCGAAGAAGCCCGCCGTGATCAGGACCAGACCCAGAAGGACCAGCGGGAGCGAGGGCGCCAGGGACAGGAGCAGACCCGCCGTCGTGGTGGCGGCCCCCAGGTAGAGCGCCCCGCGGCGACCGAGTCGGCTCACCAGCCGGCCCGACGTCGACGCCGACACGGTACCCACCAGGTACACCAGGAAGATCGAGCCGATGATGCCCTGCGGCAGCCCGAACGGCTCCTCCGTCAGGCGGTAGCCGATCACGGTGTAGACGCCGCCGAACACCACCATGAACAGCGCGCCGATCGCGTAGAGCCGGCACAGCAGCGGGTTGGCCAGATGGTCGCGGACCGTGCGGGCCAGCACCCGCAGGCGCAGCGACCCCGGCGTGAAGTGGCTTGGCGCAGGCAGCAGCAGACGGAAGGCGACCGCGCACGCCACGGCGATCACCCCGATCGTGCCGACGGAGACCCGCCAGCCCCACTCCTGCGCGACCCAGCCGGTGATGACCCGGCCGCTCATCCCGCCCACGCTGTTACCGGCCACGAACAGGCCGATCGCCGTGACCAGGGCCTTGGGGCTGACCTCCTCGGCCAGGTAGGCGGTCGCCGACGCGGGCAGCCCGGCCAGTGCCGCGCCCTGGACGGCGCGCAGCGCGATCAGCGCACCGAGTGACGGGGCGAAGGGGACCAGCAGCCCGACCGTCACCGCCACGGCCAGCGAGGCCGTCATCAGCGTCCGCCGTCCGAACCGCTCCGAGAGCGCGCTCATGGGGAGGACGAACAGCGCCAGTCCGCCCGTGGCGCCCGACACCGTCCAGCTCGCCGCGCTCGCCGTCGCCCCGAAGTCGTGGGAGACGAGGGGCAGCAGGGCCTGCGTGGAGTAGAGGAGGGCGAAGGTCGCGACCCCGGCGAGGAACAGGGCGAGGCTCATGCGGCGGTAGCCGGGGCCACCCGGGCTCAGACGGGAGTCGGCGGCGGGGGTGGGCGCGGGATCGGCGCCCACGGTGGTGGACGCCCCGGTATCGGCGGCAGGCATACCTCGAACGTACGGACCCGCTCTTCATCCGTCCAATGCACAGAAACCCCATAATCGTTCCCATGGTGCATCAGCAGAGGTCGACCGCTCGCCTGTCACCGTCCAGTGACACAAGTGACGTAGAAGACATCGTCGCGCTGCTCGCGCCACGCTTGGCGCACTTCGCCGGGGTCGCCCGGACCGAGCACGTCACGCGTGCCGCGCAGGAGATGCAGGTCCCCCAGTCCACCCTGTCGCGCGCGCTCGTCCGTCTCGAGCAGGACCTCGGCGTCGAGCTGTTCGCCCGGCGCGGGCGCACGCTCGCCCTCACCCCCGCCGGCCGCACCTTCCTCGTGTCCGTCGAGCGGGCTCTCGCGGAGATCGAACGGGCCGTCGAGGAGGTCCGCGCGGACGCCGACCCGGCCACCGGCAAGGTCGCCTTCGGCTTTCTGCACACGATGGGCGCCGAGACCGTGCCCGGCCTGCTGCACGCCTTTCGCGCCGACCATCCGCGGGTGCGCTTCAGCCTTGTGCAGAACTACGGCGAGGCGATGCTGGAGAAGCTGCGCGCCGGGGAGCTGGATCTGTGTCTGACCTCCCCTGTGCCCGACGCCCCCGATCTGGTCGCCCGTCGTCTCGACGAGCAGAAGCTGCGGCTCGTCGTCCCCGCCGACCACCGGCTCGCGGGCCGTCGGCGCATCCGGCTCGCCGAGGCCGCGGACGAGACCTTCGTGACCCTGGAACCCGGCTACGGGCTGCGCCGCATCACCGACGACCTGTGCCGCGAGGTGGGGTTCAAGCCGCGCGTCGCCTTCGAGGGCGAGGAGGCCGAGACCCTGCGGGGTCTCGTCGCGGCGGGGCTGGGTGTCGCGCTGCTGCCGCCGCCGGCGGTGCCGCGGCCGGGGGTCGTCGAGCTGACGGTCACGGCGCCCCGGGCGGTGCGGGAGATCGGTGTCGCGTGGCTGGAGGGGCACGTCGACACGCCACCGGTGGCGGCCTTCAAGAGGTTCCTGCTGTCGAGGAGAGGGCGGCTGCTGCACCACTGAGCCGCGGCCGGCGTCCTCATCTGCGCAACGACCGGCCGAACCCCGCCGCCAGCGGCATCCGCAGCCCCAGGGGCGGGGGAGCCGCGAGCGCGTCCTCCACCGGACGGGACAAAGGCCGCCCGAAGAGTGTGCCCATCACGAAGTCCTCGGCCAGCGCGTGTACTTCGGAGCGGTACTGGTGCAACCCGTGCCCGTCCGCGTGCACCTCGAAGCGGCAGATGTCGCGGTTGGCCTTCTTCGCGCGTGCCGCGAGCCGGAAGGACAGCTCGGGGTCCGTGCGCTCGTCGTTCGTGCCGTGCACGATCAGCACCCGCCGCCCGACGAGCTGTTTCACCGGTTCGGGCGAGGCGGCCACGTCGTCCTCCGGCAGCCAAGGGGACAGTGCCAGCGCGGAGTTGACGGCCGGGTGCCCGGCCGCGTGGAGCGCCGCCCGGCCGCCCATGCCCATCCCGACCAGACACACCGGTACGTCCCCATGGCGTCGTACGACCTCGTCGGCGGCCCACGCGGCGTCCTGCGCCGGGTGCGCCTCGCTGCCGTTCCAGCCGCGGTAGCGGTAGTGCACCACATGGGTGACCAGGCCCTCGCCATGACCGGCCCGGGCCAGGCGACGGCCGAGCCCGAGGACGGAGGCGGTGGCGAGCAGGGCGAAGGGTCTGCGGGCGGAGACCTCGTCGCCGCCCGGGAGCAGCAGCACCGCGCCGCTCACTGTCGTCGGCTCCGGGCCGAGCGCCCTCCCCAGCCGTGCCCTGCGAACCGGCGTCGCTTGGTGTGCCATGACAGAACAGTGTCAGAAGCGACGGTGTACGCGACCCGTCCTGGGGGTCACCTTTGCGTATCGACGTGCGGCCCCACCCCACGCTCTACGCGCGTAGGCGTTATGGTGCGGAAATGACGAGCCAGCACCAGAACACCCCGAGCTGGGATCAGATCCGCCGGGCGCCCAAGGTCCTGCTGCACGACCATCTCGACGGGGGCCTGCGCCCCGGCACGATCGTCGAACTCGCCCGGGAGACGGGCTATGCGCACCTGCCCGAGACCGACCCGGACAAGCTCGGTGTCTGGTTTCGCGAGGCCGCCGACTCCGGCTCCCTGGAGCGGTATCTGGAGACCTTCTCGCACACCGTCGGGGTGATGCAGACCCGGGACGCGCTGGTGCGGGTGGCGGCCGAGTGCGCCGAGGACCTCGCCGAGGACGGGGTCGTCTACGCGGAGGTGCGCTACGCGCCCGAGCAGCATCTGGAGGGCGGGCTGACCCTCGAAGAGGTCGTCGAGGCGGTCAACGAGGGCTTCCGGGAGGGCGAGCGGCGGGCGAAGGGGAACGGCCACCGCATCCGCGTCGGCGCCCTGCTCACCGCCATGCGCCACGCGGCCCGCTCCCTGGAGATCGCCGAACTGGCCAACCGCTACCGCGACCTGGGTGTGGTGGGCTTCGACATCGCCGGCGCCGAGGCCGGTTACCCGCCCACCCGGCACCTCGACGCCTTCGAGTACCTCAAGCGGGAGAACAACCACTTCACCATTCACGCCGGGGAGGCCTTCGGACTGCCGTCCATCTGGCAGGCGTTGCAGTGGTGCGGCGCCGACCGGCTCGGGCACGGGGTGCGCATCATCGACGACATCCGGCTCCTCGAGGACGGCTCGGTGAAGCTCGGGCGCCTCGCCTCGTACGTACGCGACAAGCGCATCCCGCTGGAGATGTGCCCCAGCTCCAACCTCCAGACCGGCGCCGCCGACTCGTACGCCGACCATCCCATCGGGCTGCTGCGGCGGCTGCATTTCCGTGCCACGGTGAACACGGACAACCGTCTGATGTCGGGGACGAGCATGAGCCGGGAATTCGAGCACCTGGTCGGGGCTTTCGGTTACACGCTCGACGACATCCAGTGGTTCTCGGTCAATGCTATGAAGTCAGCATTCATTCCTTTCGATGAACGACTGGCCATGATCAATGACGTCATCAAGCCCGGCTATGCCGAGTTGAAGTCCGAATGGCTGTTCCGGCAGACGGCCTCCACCAGCGCTTTTACGGACACCGAGGGCTGACGAGGTCCCTTTCCCGGCGGCCGGGAAACAACGATCCGGCTCCACGGAGGCGTTTGCGGAGCCCGCTTCACCGTGCTTACGGTTCCGGGACCGCTCACATCCCCGTCATCGGATCCAAGGACGCATTCATCATGAAGCAGTCTGCTGCCACAACCCTCGGGGTCGCCGCCCTCGGTGCCGTCTTCGCCGCCGCGGGCGCGGGCGTCGCGAGCGCGGCCCCGGCCGTGCCGGACATCGCCGGGCCGGACACCGCGACCCAGGCGCTGCCGCTGGGCAACGCCACCGGGGCGCTTCCCGGCGCCGGTGAGGTGCTCGGGCAGGGGCAGCGTGCCCTCGGCACCGCGGTGCCCGCCGTGGGGAAGGCCACGGCCGACGGGCCGGCCGCGCCGGTCGGCGGACTGCTCGGCGGCCTGCCCGTCAAGACGCTGCCCCTGCACGGCCTGCCGCTGAACGGCATCCCGCTGGCCTGACACGGCCTCGACCCAGACGCCGATGGGCGCCCCCGACTCGATCGGGGGCGCCCATCGGCGTCATGGCGTCACGGAGTCCGGCGGACGGACCGCGTCCTTTCACCAGGCCGTGCGGGCCCCCGCCTTGTCCTCCGACGGGAACAGGATCCACAGGGCTATGTAGAGCAGGAACTGCGGGCCCGGGAGCAGGCACGACAGCAGGAAGATCACCCGCATCGTGGTCGCGGAGGTGCCGAAGCGCCGTGCCAGCGCTGCGCACACTCCGCCGATCATCCGTCCGTGCGTGGGGCGGGAAAGGGCGGTCATGGTGGCTCCTTCGCGAACCGTGGCAGGAAGCGGCTCCCGGCGGCTGCCGGGACATCCGGTCGGCGTCCAAGTCCTGGGGCGGTGTCGATGCCCTCGACTTCCGACGTGTTCCACGCTACGAGGACGAAGCGGGAGAAGCGTCACTCTAAGGGGCTATTCCGACCCTGGGGATCGTCGGGGTCCGACCCTGAGCCGTCTCCTCCCGCGGGTGGGCGTCCCCCCGCCGCGACGCGGCCCGGCGGCGGAGCAGGGCCCGGGCCGCGGGCACGACCAGCACATGGGCCAGTGCCACCCCGGCGGTGTTCAGCAGGATCGAGTCGATGTCGGCGACCTGGCCGGGCACCCCGGTCTGCACCAGTTCGATCCCCAGCGAGATCAAGGTGCCTGAGGCGACCGTACGGGCCATCGAGGCGAGCGGCGAGACGGCGAGCCTGCCGCCCGCCATCGGCAGCAGCACCCCGAGCGGCGCGAGCAGCGCGAGCCCCTCGCCGATACGGCGGGCGGCCTCCGGCCAGCCCAGCGCCAGATCGGCTCTGACACCGGCCAGCGGATGCAGATTGGCGGGCCTCACCCAGGGCACGTCCAGCGGGCGCATGGTGATCCAGGCGACGAGGGCCAGATGCGCGACGAGGAGGACACCCCCAGCCACACGGATGCGGATCACGGCGCTGCCGCCGTCTGAGCCTTGACGCTGCACGCTCCCCTAGACGCCACGCCCGGCGGGATCGGTTCCCCTTCCACCCAGGTGCCCGTCCGCTGCCCGGCGCCCCGGCCGTCGTCGGCGCATTCCCCGCGGCTCAGCCGCCGGGAACCTCCGTCGACGGTGGTGCCACGGTGCCCGGGCGGGAGCGCACCTCGGCCGTGCACTCGTAGCGGCGCAGCGGTTGTCGGTCCGGGCCGCCCAGCACGACGGTGCCGTCGTCGGCGGTGGTCGCCTCCGAGTCGGCGAAGGTACAGACGATCTGGGCGAGGCCGTACGAGGTGAGGTCCTCCGGGCGGGTGCTCAGCCGGAAGGTGTCCCCCGGGTCCGTGCCGCGCGGACCGCCGACCTTGATCCCACCGGGGACGTCCGTCACGTATCCCGCCTGCTTCTCCGCGGACGAGGGCTTCTCGGTGAGCTGGTCGAGCAGCCCCTGCGCGACCAGCACCCGGCGCGCCGCCTCCGCGGCGCCGTCCGGGATGCGCACCAGACGGTCGACCGTCACCAGCTGTGACGCGCACAGCAGGAACACCTGGACCGGTATGCCACGGCCCGCCCGCGTCGAGGGTTCGGTGCCGGACAGGGCGCACGGCACCCGGGACGGCGCGGGGCCGAAGTCCGTCGGCACCTGGGTGGCGCGGATGCCGCAGCCGGTCAGCAGCGTGGCCAGCACCGCGGTCGCCAGCCAGGGGCGTCCGCCTCGTATGTTCATCGGGCGCTCCCCTTGGTGGCCTTCCCGTTCCGCTTCTCCTCCTCGACCAGCGGTGACGCGTCGCGCGGCAGGCGCAGCGTGAACACCGCCCCGCCGTCAGGGGAGTTGGCGGCGGTGATCTCGCCGCCGTGGATGTGCGCGTTCTCCATCGCGATGGACAGGCCGAGGCCGCTGCCCTCGGAGCGCGGCCGCGAGGCGCTGGCCTTGTAGAAGCGGTCGAAGACGTGCGGCAGGACGTCCTCCGGGATGCCGGGACCGTGGTCCCGCACCCTGACGAGCAGCTCCTCGCCCTCCTCGCGCACGGACACCCGCACCGGCGAACCTCCGTGCTTGAGCGCGTTGCCGATCAGGTTCGCCAGGATCACGTCGAGCCGGCGCGGGTCGAGTCGGGCCATGATGCCCCGCTCGGCGTCCAGTTCGACGGCGTCCAGCCAGGCGCGGGCGTCGATGCACGCGGTGATCTGGTCGGCGATATCCACGTTGTCCAGGACCAGCCGGGCCGTGCCGGCGTCGAAGCGGGTGACCTCCATCAGGTTCTCGACGAGGTCGTTCAGCCTCCGGGTCTCACTGACCACGAGCCGTACGGCCGGCTCGATCATCGGGTCGATGCCACCCGTCTCGGCGTCCAGTTCCTCTTCCAGGACCTCGGTGACGGCCGTGATCGCCGTGAGCGGCGTACGCAGCTCGTGGGACATGTCGGCGACGAAACGCCGGGAGGCCTCGTCGCGGGCGCTCATGTCCGCGACGGTCTTCTCCAGGGACTCGGCGGCACGGTTGAACGTCCGTGAGAGCTCGGCGAGTTCGTCGGTGCCGGACACCCGCAGCCGGGTGTCGAGCTTGCCCTCGCCCAGGCGCCGGGCCGCGATGCCGAGGCGGTGCACCGGCTTCAGCACGGTCGTGGCGGCGGCCTGCGCGAGCAGCGCCGAGCCGACCAGCGCGAGACCGGTGGCGATACCCAGCGACCAGGCCAGCGAGTTGAGGTCCTTCGCCTCCGGCTCCAGGGACTTGAGCATGTAGCCCGTCGGGCCGCCGCCTATCACCTTGGCGCCGCCCACCAGGTACGGCTTGTCGTCCTCGACGATGCGCTGCCAGTACAGGTGGTAGGCGTCCTTGCCGCCCGACGACTCCTGCTGCTTGTCCACCGCCTTCCGCAGCGACCCGGGCACGTCCTCCAGCGTGAAGGTGTCGAGGTCGGAGTTGCCGGTCACGGTCGTGCCGTGCTCGTCCTGCGCGACCAGCAGCACGCTGAAGCGCTGGCTGCTGTTCGCCATCTGCCCGGCGGTGTACTGCAACTGGTCCCGCGTGGGGTGCGCCGGCAGCGATGTCGCCCGGTTCTGCATCTCCTGCTGGAAGTCGCGCAGCACGGCGTCCTGGGTGCGGGTGAGCACGGCCTCGCGGTTGAGCCAGTACGCGATGCCGGAGGCCGACACCGCCGCGGTCAGCGCGACGAGCCCGAACACCACGACCAGACGCAGTCTGAGGCTGGTGAAGCGCAGGCGTGACTGCACCGCCCTGCGTGCGGCGGCCCAGCCGCCAAGTCGCCTGTGCGGATCGGTCACTGAGGAACGTCCAGCCGGTAACCGACGCCACGGACGGTACGGATCAGCGTGGGGGACGACGGCACGTCCTCGACCTTGGCGCGCAACCGCTGCACACACGCGTCGACGAGCCGGGAGTCGCCCAGGTAGTCGTGCTCCCACACCAGGCGCAGCAACTGCTGCCGGGACAGGGCCTGCCCGGGCCGCCGGCTCAGCTCCAGGAGCAGCCGCAGCTCCGTCGGCGTCAGCTGCAGGTCCTCGCCGTTCTTGGTGACCGTCATCGCCGACCGGTCGATGACGAGGCTGCCGAAGGTCGCCGAGTCGCTGGCCTCCCGCTCGCCGCGCCGCAGCACGGCCCGGATCCGGGCGTCGAGGACCCGCCCCTGCACGGGCTTGACGACATAGTCGTCGGCGCCGGACTCCAGCCCGACCACCACGTCGATGTCGTCGCTGCGCGCGGTCAGCAGGATGATCGGCAGCTGGTCGGTGCGCCGGATGCGCCGGCACACCTCGAAACCGTCGATGCCGGGCAGCATGACGTCCAGCACGATCAGATCCGGCCGCTGTTCGCGCAGCAGCTTCAGGCCGTCCTCTCCGGTGGCAGCGGTGGCCACACGGTGTCCCTGGCGCGTCAGTGAGAGCTCCAGGGCCGTTCGGATGGCGTCGTCGTCCTCGATCAGCAACAGGGAAGGCACGGGGGCCATTCTGGCCCATACCCCGGCTGTCTATCGACTGCCGAGGCGCCCCGGCCCTCCCGACCGTCCGGGACGCCGGACGCGGTAACGGCCGCGTAACCGTACGACTCTTCTCCGTGATGACCCTGTGTCACTGCCGCGGGCAGCCCCTGTGACAGCTCTGTGACAGTCGGCGGACACGGCCATGAAGTCGCCCGGGCAAGCTTTTCGACACAAGCAAGGCCGCACGGAAGACCGGGAATCCACGACGGGGGGCGCACGATGAACACGCTGCACAGCACCACTACGAGCGCAGTTGTCACGCGTCTTCACGACGTCACCCGGAACACCGAGAAGTCCGGCGTCGCAGGGGGCGCCTCCCTGCTCGAGCGGAGTCGCGAGCTCGGGGGAGGGCGGGGGTGCGCTCGCGGTGCCGGGCGTCAGCACACCGCATATATGACGGTGGTTGACGCGCACACGGGGGAAGCTCACGGGGGAGCCGCGTACGGGGAGGCATCGGGGGAGCGTCGCTCGGTGACGGAGGCGGAGTTCACCGCCTACGTCGAAGAGCGCCGCGCCTCCCTGTACGCAACCGCCTACCACCTGACCGGCGACCGCTTCGAGGCCGAGGACCTGTTGCAGAGCGCACTGTTCTCGACGTACCGGGCCTGGGACCGGATCAGTGACAAGGCCGCGGTGGGGGGCTATCTGCGGCGGACGATGACCAATCTGCACATCAGCGCGTGGCGCCGCCGCAAGCTGAACGAGTACCCGACCGAGGAGTTGCCGGAGACCGCCGGCGACACGGACGCGATGCGCGGCACCGAACTGCGCGCCGTCCTGTGGCAGGCGCTCGCCCGGCTGCCCGAACTCCAGCGCACCATGCTGGTCCTGCGCTACTACGAGGGCCGCACGGACCCGGAGATCGCGGAGATCCTCGACATCAGTGTCGGCACGGTGAAGTCCAGCATCTGGCGGTCGCTCCGCCGGCTGCGCGACGACGAGGTCCTGAGCTTCGGCCGTGACCAGGAGGAGTCCTTCGGCGAGTTGGTCGCCTGAGGGACGGGGGGCACGGGGGAACACCACCGCCGGCGATACGGGGGAGTGCCGCCGCGCGGGAGTGGGGGGAGGTACCACGGGGGAGGTACGGGGGAGCAGTACCACGGGGGAAGCACCACCACGGGGGACACGCGGGGGTGCGGGGGAGAGCGGGACTGGAGGGCCGGGGGGTCCGTCCAGTCCCGCTTTTCGTCGCCCTGCCGCCTGTCCTGCCACGGGCTCGGCCGGGGCGCGAGCACGCCCCTGCCCCGGTCGGCCGACCGGCCTCAGGCCGCGGCCCTGGCCGGTACGGGCCGGCCCACGGCCGCCGAGGCGAGCCGGCTCAGCGCCTCGTCCCGGTCGCAGGGATAGGCGCCGAGAGCCGTCTGACGGGCCACGATCGACCGCTCGGCGCGCATCAGCCGCCAGCCGCGGCGCAGCAGGAACGGGACCGACTTGCGGCCCTCCTGGAGGTCGCGCACAAAACGGCGCCGGAACGTGGTCAGGGCCCCGCGCGTCAGGCACAGCGCGTCGGCGAGCAGGCCCAGTTCGCGGCAGCGCGCCACGATCTCCGCGGCGAAGATGCCCTCCGCGATGAACACCGGCGCACCGTCGATGTCCAGCGTCTCCTCGCCCGTGCGTGCGCTCAGTGCGATGTCGTACACGGGCACCGTCGTACGGCCCGTGGCGCACAGTTCGGCGAGGGCCTCGACCGCGACCTGCGCGTCCCACGACTGCGGATGGTCCCAGTCGATGTCGGAACTGCCCTCCACCACAGGCAGCGTCGGGTCGTCGCCCTCCTTGTAGAAGTCGTCGAGCCGCAGGACGGGAAGCCCGGAGCGGGCGGCGACGAGGGACTTGCCGGAGCCGGAGGGGCCGCACAGCAGCACGACGCGGGCGGTGACCGGAGGATGAGGACTCACGAGACACCAGTCTGACGCATTCCGTACACCGTGCGGACCCCGCGGGTCGGCGTTTGGAGCACAGATCACACCTCAACTACCCTGCGTACCGACATCATTACTCTCCGCAGTGAAAAGGTGGCAGCAGCCATGGCACGACACGCCTCCCCCAAGAACCCCACCGCTCGGCGCGCCCTCGTCCTCATCGCGACCGCGGGCGCCGCGCTGGGGGCGGGCTCGGCCGCGGCGTCGGCGGACAGCGCCCCGGTCCTCGACGTGATGCGCACCCGGCCCGTGTCGCTCGACCAGGCAGGGCGGCAGCAGGGTCTGCCGGAGCTGACCGGAGTCGTGGGACGGGTCACCGAGCCGCTCTCCGACCTCAAGCCCAACCCGCTGGCGGGCACGGCCGTCGACCCGCTGGACAACGGCGTCGCCACGCAGATCGCCGACTTCAAGCCGCTGTCGTCGCAGACCCTGACCCGGCCGGTGGTCCAGGCGCAGTCGCTCGGCAGCGTTCCCGTGGTCGGCCAGGTGCTGCGCGGGGCGCGCTGACCGCCCACGAGGGCGGTCCATGACCAAAGAGCCGTGCCTCCCCCGGACGGCGGGGAGGCACGGCTCGGCTGTCGCGGTCTAGTACGACGAGCCCGACGCGCCCAGCGACCCCGTCGGGTGCCAGACCGTCTTCGTCTCCAGGAAGGCCGTCAGGCGGTCGATGCCCGGAGTCTCGAAGTAATCCACAGGCTGTGGACGCAGTGCGCGCTTCAGATTGTCCGCCGCCGCGATCTCCAGTTCCTTCGCCAGGTCCTCGCCGGCGCCCGCGAGGTCGATCGCGTTGACGTCCTGGTGCGCGGCGAGCGGCGCGGCGATCTCCGCCGTACGGCCGGAGAGGACGTTGACGACCCCGCCGGGCAGATCGGACGTGGCCACCACCTCGCCGAGAGAGAGCGCAGGCAGCGGCGCCTTCTCGCTCGCGATCACGACAGCCGTGTTGCCGGTGGCGATCACCGGGGCGATCACCGAGACCAGGCCGAGGAAGGACGACTCCTGCGGGGCCACGACGGCGACAACACCGGTCGGCTCCGGGGTCGAGAGGTTGAAGTACGGGCCCGCGACCGGGTTGCCGCCCCCGACCACCTGAGCGATCTTGTCGGTCCAGCCGGCGTACCAGACCCAGCGGTCGATCGCCGCGTCCACGACCGCACCGGCCTTCCCCTTGGACAGGCCCTCGGCGTCGGCCACCTCGCGCACGAACTGCTCGCGCCGGCCCTCCAGCATCTCGGCGATGCGGTAGAGGATCTGGCCCCGGTTGTACGCGGTCGCCCCGGACCACGGGCCGAACGCCTTGCGGGCGGCCACGACGGCGTCACGGGCGTCCTTGCGGGAGGACTGCGGAGCGTTGGCCAGCCAGTTGCCCTTGGAGTCCGTCACCTCGTACACCCGGCCGCTTTCGGAACGCGGGAACTTCCCGCCGACGTACAGCTTGTAGGTCTTGAAGACCGACAGCCGCTGCTCGACCTTCTCGGTCTTCTCGGTCTTCTCCGTCTTCTCAGACATCGAGGTACGCCTCCAGGCCGTGGCGGCCGCCCTCGCGGCCGAAGCCCGACTCCTTGTAACCGCCGAACGGCGAGGTCGGGTCGAACTTGTTGAACGTGTTGGACCAGACGACACCGGCGCGCAGCTTGTTCGCGACGGCCAGGATCCGGGAGCCCTTCTCCGTCCAGATGCCCGCCGACAGGCCGTACGGGGTGTTGTTGGCCTTGGCGACGGCCTCGTCCGGGGTGCGGAAGGTGAGCACGGAGAGCACCGGGCCGAAGATCTCGTCGCGGGCGACGGTGTGCGCCTGGGTGACGTTGGTGAAGAGCGTCGGGGCGAACCAGTAGCCGGAGGAGGGCAGTTCGCAGGCCGGGGACCAGCGCTCGGCGCCCTCCGCCTCGCCCTGCTCGGCGAGCGCGGTGATCCGGGCGAGCTGCTCGGCGGAGTTGATCGCGCCGATGTCGGTGTTCTTGTCGAGGGGGTCGCCGAGGCGGAGGGTCGACAGACGGCGCTTGAGGGAGTCCAGCAGCTCGTCGTGGATCGACTCCTGCACCAGCAGGCGCGAGCCCGCGCAGCAGACCTGGCCCTGGTTGAAGAAGATGCCGTTCACGATGCCCTCGACGGCCTGGTCGATCGGCGCGTCGTCGAAGACGATGTTGGCGCCCTTGCCGCCCAGTTCCAGGGTGAGCTTCTTGCGGGTTCCGGCCACCGTGCGGGCGATCTCCTTGCCCACGGCCGTGGAACCGGTGAAGGCCACCTTGTTCACGTCCGGGTGGGCGACGAGCGCGGCGCCCGTGTCGCCGTAGCCCGGAAGGATGTTGACGACACCCTTCGGCAGGCCCGACTGGCGGCAGATGTCCGCGAAGAACAAGGCCGACAGAGGGGTGGTCTCGGCGGGCTTGAGTACCACCGTGTTGCCGGTCGCGAGCGCCGGGGCGATCTTCCAGGCCAGCATCAGCAGCGGGAAGTTCCAGGGGATGACCTGGCCCGCGACGCCCAGCGGCCTCGGGCTCCGGCCGAAACCGGCGTGCTCCAGCTTGTCGGCCCAGCCCGCGTAGTAGAAGAAGTGCGCGGCGACCAGGGGGAGGTCCGTGTCGCGGGTCTCCCTGATCGGCTTGCCGTTGTCCAGCGTCTCCAGGACGGCCAGCTCCCGGCTGCGCTCCTGGATGATGCGGGCGATGCGGAACAGGTACTTGGCGCGCTCGGAGCCGGGCAGCGCCGACCACTTCTCGAACGCCTTGCGGGCAGCCCTGACCGCGCGGTCGACGTCGGCCTGCCCTGCCTGGGCGACCTCGGAGAGGACCTCCTCGGTGGACGGGCTGACCGTCTTGAAGACCTTGCCGTCGGCCGCCTCGGTGAACTCACCGTCGATGAACAGGCCGTAGGAGGGCGCGATGTCGACGACCGAGCGGGACTCGGGCGCCGGTGCGTACTCGAATGCGGATGACACGTTTTCCATGGGGTCTTCAGTCCACCGTCACGTAGTCGGGGCCGGAGTAGCGGCCGGTGGCGAGCTTCTGACGCTGCATCAGCAGGTCGTTCAGAAGCGAGGAGGCGCCGAAGCGGAACCAGTGGTTGTCCAGCCAGTCGGCGCCGACGGTCTCGTTGACGAGGACCAGGAACTTGATCGCGTCCTTGCTGGTACGGATGCCGCCGGCGGGCTTCACCCCGACCTGGACTCCGGTCTGCGCGCGGAAGTCGCGGACGGCCTCCAGCATCAGGAGGGTGTTGGCCGGGGTCGCGTTGACGGCGACCTTGCCGGTCGAGGTCTTGATGAAGTCGGCGCCCGCCAGCATGCCGAGCCAGCTGGCCCGCCGGATGTTGTCGTACGTGGACAGCTCGCCCGTCTCGAAGATGACCTTCAGCCGGGCGCTCGTCCCGCAGGCCTCCTTCACGGCGACGATCTCGTCGTACACCTTCAGGTACCTGCCCGCGAGGAACGCCCCTCGGTCGATGACCATGTCGATCTCGTCGGCGCCCGCGGCCACGGCCTCGCGCACATCGGCCAGCTTCACCTCGAGCGCGGCGCGGCCCGCGGGGAAGGCGGTGGCGACGGACGCGACCTTCACGCCGGAGCCCGCGACGGCCTCCTTGGCGACGGCCACCATGTCGGGGTAGACGCAGACGGCCGCGGTCGCGGGGGCCGTACGGTCCGTGGGGTCGGGGCGGACCGCCTTGGCGCCGAGCGCCCGGACCTTGCCCGGGGTGTCCGCGCCTTCCAGCGTCGTCAGGTCGACCATCGAGATGGCGAGGTCGATGGCGTACGCCTTCGCGGTGGTCTTGATGGAACGGGTGCCGAGCGAGGCGGCGCGCGCCTCCAGGCCGACCGGGTCGACGCCGGGCAGCCCGTGCAGGAAGCGGCGCAGCGTGCTGTCGGACGCGGTGACGTCACTGAGAGCAGATGCAGGTGCAGAGGTGGGCATGGTCACCAGACGAGCATATCTACGCGCGTAGCGGCTGTACACCCCCGGTCCTCGTTCGCTGCTTTCGACACCACGTACGAGTTTCCACGCGGGCGTCGGGCAGAATCGGGGCCATGACGACCCCTGACCGCCGGCCGCCCGCGCCGGACCCCTCGGCACCCGAGTCCCGGGACCGGGTCTACCGGTCGCCCGCCGGTCTCGCGGCCGGCGTGCTGCTGCTCGGCATCACGCTCTGGCTCGGCATCGACGCGCTGGCCCGGGGTCACGACCGTACCCCCTGGCTGGCGCTGGCCGGCATGCTGCTGGTGATCCCGCTGGTCACGGCCTTCACCCTGCGCCCGGCCGTCTACGCCAACGAGGACCGGCTGCGCATCCGCAACCCCTTCCGGGTCATCACGCTCCCCTGGGGCTCGGTCGCCTCGCTCCGCTCCGGCTACTCCAACGAGGTCGTCGCCGCGTCCGGGACCAAGTAC
The DNA here is from genome assembly GCF_040643755.1 of Streptomyces sp. NPDC047079. Lineage (NCBI taxonomy): Bacteria > Bacillati > Actinomycetota > Actinomycetes > Kitasatosporales > Streptomycetaceae > Streptomyces > Streptomyces sp. NPDC047079. The sequence goes on along the minus strand of NZ_JBEYUZ010000002.1, from coordinate 195,740 downwards.
CAGCTGTGGGCGGTGCCGGTGTCGCTGCGGGCGCGCAAGAAGGCGGCCCGGCAGACGGCGAAGCAGGCCGCCGGGGACCGCCGGGGCGACGCGCTCGGCGTGCGGCGCGGCGGAGCCCCCGGGGGTCCCGCACCCGACCTCGTGCCGAGCGGGCCCGCGCGCGCCCACACCGACAAGATCGTGGAGGACCTGCGCGAGCTGGCCGAGACCCACCAGAAGTCCGAGCGCGCCCAGGGCGAGCCGACCGTCCGCTGGGCCTACGAGGTGATCGCCCCGGCGGTGGCCGGCGCGGTACTGCTGGCGATCCTGCTGGCGACGGGCTGATCTCGCCGGCGGCGTGCTCGCCGGACGTCGCCTGTCCGGCTGGCCGGACGGATGCGCCCACCGTCCGGGCCGCCATGTCCCTCCCTCTCGGCCGCCCGCGGCGATCGACCTCGACGGGGAGGGCCGGTTCGGCCGGCGGCTGGTGGCGCCCGACGGCCGCTCGGTCGCCGTCCCGGTCGTCTCCGAGGACACGCACGCACGCTGTCGCGCCGCCTTCACCACGCTCTGCGAGCGTCACTCGGACATGGCGGGCGGCATCCAGCACAGAACCGAGGGTGGGGGCTGGGTGTGGTTGCTCTACAGAGCGCCCGGCCCGAGCCGTCGAGCGACGCCCCGACGTGCCCCGGTGCAACGGCGTCACCCACACCCACCGAGTCCTCCGAGCCCACGCCGTGCGACACCGCGTGCCCGGCCCCCGAGGAGACGGCGACGCCCGAGGCCACCGTCACGCCCATCGGCTGAGGGGGGCGGGGCAAGCGGAACGGCCGGACACGGGACCGCCCTGTCGGGCGACCCGTGTCCGGCCCAATGGCGCCCGCACAGGGGGGTGGCGGGACGCATGGCGTCGACCGGATCCCACTGGGGGGTTTCGGGGACGTGTCCGACACCGGTTGGAGCAGTTCGCGCCGGACGAGGCGACCGAGGTGCGTGCGCGGCCCCAAAACCGGGTGAAGGGGCCGTTCGGCGACTCGGCGGTTCAGATCCCCGCAGCCGCCGCAAGATCCCGCTTGACGGCGCCGAGCAGTTCCGCGGCCTTGGCCCGCGCGGCGCCGAGCTCCTCCCGGGAGCCGACCGGCACGACGACCTCCAGGTAGCACTTGAGCTTGGGCTCGGTGCCGCTCGGCCGGACGATGACCCGCGCACCGTCGAGGACGTACCGCAGCCCGTCGGTCGGCGGGAGCGACGGCGTGCCCCGCGTCAGGTCCTCGGCCTTCGTCACCGCCAGCCCGCCGAGCCGTACCGGCGGCTGCTCGCGCAGGCGCCGCATCGCGTCGGCGATGACCGTCAGGTCCTCGACGCGCACCGAGAGCTGGTCCGTGGCGTGCAGCCCGTGCTCGACGGCGATGTCGTCGAGCAGGTCGAGGAGGGTGCGGCCCTCGGCCTTCAGCACGGAGGCCAGCTCGGTGACCAGGAGCGCGGCCGTGATGCCGTCCTTGTCGCGGACGCCGTCGGGGTCCACGCAGTAGCCGAGCGCCTCCTCGTAGCCGTAGCGCAGGCCGTCCACGCGGGCGATCCACTTGAAGCCCGTGAGGGTCTCCTCGTACGGCAGGCCCGCCTTCTCGGCGATACGGCCGAGGAGTGAGGAGGAGACGATCGACTCGGCGAAGGTGCCGGTGACGCCGCGGCGGACCAGGTGGGTGGCGAGCAGGGCGCCCACCTCGTCGCCGCGCAGCATGCGCCAGTCGGCGCCGTCCTTGACGGCGACGGCGCAGCGGTCGGCGTCGGGGTCGTTGGCGATCACGAGGTCGGGGTCCGTCTCGCGGGCCCTCGCGAAGGCGAGGTCCATGGCGCCGGGCTCTTCCGGATTGGGGAAGGCGACGGTCGGGAAGTCCGGGTCGGGGTCGGCCTGCTCGGCGACCAGCACCGGGGCGGGGAAACCGGCCCGGTCGAACGCGGCGAGGAGGACGTCCTTGCCGACGCCGTGCATCGCCGTGTAGACCGTGCGGGCGGTGCGCGGGGAGCCGGGGGAGAGAACGGCGTCCGTACGGGCCAGGTAGGCGTCCAGGACGCTGTCGTCCAGGACCTCCCAGCCGGAGTCGGGGCGGGGCACCGCGGTGAGCGTGGTGACCGCGTCGATCTCGGCCGCGATCTCCGCGTCGGCCGGGGGCACGATCTGGGAACCGTCGCCGAGGTAGACCTTGTAGCCGTTGTCGCGCGGTGGGTTGTGGCTGGCGGTGACCTCCACGCCGGCGACCGCGCCGAGGTGCCTGATGGCGAAGGCGAGGACGGGAGTGGGCAGAGGGCGGGGGAGGACGGCCGCGCGCAGGCCCGCGCCCGTCATCACGGCCGCGGTGTCCCGGGCGAAGTCGGCGGACTTGTGGCGGGCGTCGTAGCCGATGACCACGAGGCCGTCGCCCCGGCCCTTGGACTCGAGGTACGCGGCGAGGCCCGCGGCGGCGCGGATGACCACCGAGCGGTTCATGCGCATGGGGCCGGCGCCCAGCTCGCCGCGGAGTCCGGCGGTACCGAACTGGAGGGTGCCGTCGAAGCGCGCGGCGAGCTCGGCGCGGTCCCCGGCGTCGATCAGCTTGGCGAGTTCCTCACGGGTTTCCGCGTCGGGGTCTTCGGCCAGCCACGCCTGGGCCCGTGCGATGAGTTCGTCGTGCACGTCGGGTCAACCTCTCGTTGTGTGTCTCTTGTGGTGGCATCGCCCGCTGCGGCCGGTGGGAAACGCGGCGGGGAGCCGGCGGCGTTCCGGCCGGTGCGGACGGACGCCCCCGCCCGGTGGGCCGCCGCCGGGCCGGCGGCAGGGCGGCGCGGTGTGGCGCATCGTCTTCGCGCTATGGCCGGCACCACTCGGAGCGGCACCACTCGAGCCGAGACCATGCGGGCCGGTGGTGCCTTGCCGTAGGGGGCCGGTGGTGTCGGTGGTGCCTTACAGGCGGTGCAGCACCTGGGCGAGCAGGGCGCCCATGCGCGTGGCGCTGTCGCGACCCGCCTGGAGGACCTCCTCGTGGTTCAGCGGCTCGCCCGTCATACCGGCGGCCAGGTTCGTGACCAGGGAGATGCCCAGGACCTCGGCTCCCGCCTCGCGCGCGGCGATCGCCTCGAGAACCGTGGACATGCCCACCAGGTCCGCGCCGATGACGCGGGCCATGCGGATCTCCGCCGGGGTCTCGTAGTGCGGGCCGGTGAACTGCGCGTAGACGCCCTCCTCGAGGGAGGGGTCGACCTCCTTGCACAGGGCGCGCAGGCGCGGCGAGTACAGGTCCGTCAGGTCGACGAAGTTGGCGCCCACGATCGGGGAGGTCGCCGTCAGGTTGATGTGGTCGCTGATCAGCACCGGCTGTCCGGGACGCATGGTGTCGCGCAGGCCGCCGCAGCCGTTGGTGAGGACCACGGTCTTGGCGCCGGCGGCGACGGCGGTCCGCACACCGTGCGCGACGGCGGCCACGCCGCGGCCCTCGTAGTAGTGCGTGCGGCCGAGGAAGACCAGGGCGCGCTTGTCGCCGATCAGGTACGAGCGGACCTTGCCGCCGTGGCCCTCGACGGCCGGGGGCGGGAAGCCGGGCAGCTCGGTGACCGGGAACTCGGCCTCGGCCTCGCCGAGGGCGTCGACGGCCGGCGCCCAGCCGGAGCCCATCACGAGGGCGACGTCGTGGGTCTCGGCGCCCGTCAGCTCGCGCAGACGCGCGGCGGCGGTGTCGGCGGCGGCGTAGGGGTCGCCCTGGATGTCGTCCGGAAGAAGAGATGCGTTCACGCGCAAGAGCCTAGCCGCTCCCGGCCTACGCGCGTAGATGACGGAGCTCACGACTGTGCGATCGTTGTCTTGTCGTTTCCGACGAACACTGCGACGACCGTGACGCGACGCACATCGCGAGGACCGTGACGCGACGAATACCGCGGGGACCGTGACGCGACGAACGCAGCGACGACCGCGACGAAGCGTGACCGTGGCCGTGACGACGCGTGACGGAGAGCGGCGCCCGCGCCGGGGAGCTGCGCGCGGCGGCTCCCGCTCGGCCGGGCATGTGCGGACCCCGTCAGCAGGGCCGCTTGCGCAGCTCCATCACATAGTCGTGGGGTGCCCCGGCAGACTCCGCCGCGTCCGCGACCTCGCCCAGGTAGCGGGCCGAGGGAAGGCCGCCCTCGTAGGAGTTGAGGACGTAAGTCCAGGCCGTCTCCTCACCCTCCAGCGTGTGCACGCGGACCCGCAGGCGGCGGTATATGTCGAGGCCCACGCCCTCCCAGCGGTCCATGGACTCCTCGTCCATGGGCGCGATGTCGTACAGAGCGACGAAGACCTGTGACATCGGGTCCTCGACGATCGTCGCCAGGGCGCCCTCCCAGCCCATGTGCTCGCCCCCGAAGGTCAGCCGCCAGCCGTTGAGCCAGCCGGTGGCGCGCATCGGCGAGTGGGGTGCGCGGCGGGTCATCAGCCGCGCGTCGAGGTTGCCGGCGTACGCGGCGTAGAGCGACATGGAGACGAGGGTACGGCAGCGCCCCGGCGGCCTCTTCTGTAACAGAACCACCAGCGGCCGCCCCCGGAGGAGACGCATCCCGAACGTGCGGGACAATGGGGTACGTGACTCGGATCGTGATCATCGGTGGCGGACCCGGCGGATACGAAGCGGCTCTGGTGGCCGCTCAGCTCGGCGCGGAGGTGACCGTCGTCGACTGCGACGGTCTGGGCGGGGCGTCGGTGCTCACCGACTGCGTACCGTCGAAGACGCTCATCGCGACGGCCGAGGTGATGACCACCTTCGACTCCTCCTACGAGGAGCTCGGCATCATCGTGGCCGACGACACCCCGCCCCTGGAGCAGGCCGCCCGTGTCGTCGGGGTCGACCTCGGGAAGGTCAACCGACGGGTGAAGCGTCTCGCGCTCGCCCAGTCCCACGACATCACCGCGTCCGTCACGCGCGCCGGCGCCCGCGTCATGCGCGGACGTGGCCGGCTCGAGGGCATGCAGGCCCTGGACGGGTCGCGCAAGGTCGTCGTCCGGGCCGCGGACGGCAGCGAGGAGACCCTCACCGCCGACGCCGTGCTCATCGCCACCGGCGGTCACCCGCGTGAGCTGCCCGACGCCCGGCCGGACGGGGAGCGGATCCTCAACTGGACCCAGGTCTACGACCTCGAAGAGCTGCCCGAGGAGCTCATCGTCGTCGGGTCCGGTGTCACCGGTGCCGAGTTCGCCGGCGCCTACCAGGCCCTCGGCTCCAAGGTCACCCTCGTCTCCTCGCGCGACCGTGTGCTGCCCGGCGAGGACCCCGACGCCGCGGCCGTCCTCGAGGACGTCTTCCGCCGCCGCGGCATGAACGTCATGGCCCGTTCGCGCGCGCAGTCCGCCAAGCGCGTCGGCGACCGGGTGGAGGTCACCCTCGCCGACGGACGGGTGATCACCGGCTCGCACTGCCTCATGGCCGTCGGCGCGATACCCAACAGCAGTGGCATGGGCCTGGAGGAGGCCGGGGTCAAGCTCCGCGAGTCCGGGCACATATGGACCGACAAGGTCTCCCGTACGACCGCCCCGGGTGTGTACGCCGCCGGTGACGTGACAGGGGTCTTCGCCCTCGCGTCGGTCGCCGCCATGCAGGGACGCATCGCCGTGTACCACTTCCTCGGCGACGCGGTGACCCCGCTGGACCTGAAGACCGTCTCCTCGAACGTCTTCACCGACCCGGAGATCGCCACCGTCGGCTACACCCAGGCCGACGTGGACGCGGACAAGATCGACGCTCGGGTGGTCAAGCTGCCCCTGCTGCGCAACCCGCGCGCCAAGATGCAGGGCATCCGGGACGGTTTCGTCAAGATCTTCTGCCGGCCCGGCACCGGGATCGTCGTCGGTGGCGTGGTCGTCGCACCGCGCGCGTCGGAACTGATCCACCCCATCTCGATCGCGGTCGACAACAACCTGACGGTGGAACAGATCGCGAACGCCTTCACCGTGTACCCCTCTCTGTCGGGCTCGATCGCCGAGGTGGCACGGCAGTTGCACACCCGCAAGACCGCGGGCGAGGCATGACCCCCTGCGGTGCCGGGACCTTCGGAGCGTGTCGCGGCACCCCGGCGCGTGTTGGATGAGCCAGGCGCAGCGTTCGTCGCGGTGTCGGCTGAAGCCCAACTCCTCAGCGACCTCTGCCACATCCTCACGGCCGAGCGCATACACGAGTTCGGCGGAGTTGATCAGTCCGTGGTCTGCCAACGTGTTCACGGACCGTTCGGCGAGCGGGGTCGCTGTGCTTCGCCTGTTCCGAAACTGATCACTCCATTTCGTTCGGTCAACAGCAAGTTGACGGTGGAGCGGCTCGCGGCGCCATAACGGCGTACCGGCAGCGGTCGGGCTCCATCGCCGAGGTGGCACGGCAGTTGCATATCCGGAAGGCCCGAGGGCGAGGTCCGACGGCCCGAGGGCGAGGTCCGACGTCCCGGGTGGGCGGCAGGCGGACCATGTGTGCGGGCACGGGTGCCGGGAGTGGGCGCGTATACCACTTTCCGCCCTGCTGTGCGAACAACTTCTGTTATTCGGCGCAAACTGCTGAAACCAGACGGTCGTTGGGGTTACTGTCAGTTTCGTGTTCGCTGCAGAACGTCGCCAATTGATCCTCGAAATGGTGCGAGCGAACGGTGCCGTGTCGCTCCGTGAGCTCGCCCGCGTCGTCCAGACCTCCGAAGTGACCGTACGGCGGGACGTGCGCGCGCTGGAGGCAGAAGGACTCCTCGACCGCCGGCACGGCGGTGCGGTACTGCCGGGCGGGTTCACGCGGGAGTCCGGCTTTCCGCAGAAGTCCCATCTCGCAACCGCCGAGAAGACCGCCATCGCCGACCTCGCCGCGGGCCTCGTGGAGGAGGGGGAGGCCATCGTGGTGGGTGCGGGGACCACCACGCAGGAGCTGGCACGCCGGCTCGCGAGGGTGCCCGGGCTGACCGTCGTCACCAACTCGCTGCTGGTGGCCCAGGCGTTGGCCCATGCCAATCGCGTGGAGGTCGTGATGACCGGCGGCACCCTGCGCGGTTCCAACTACGCCCTTGTCGGCAGCGGTGCCGAACAGTCGCTCCAGGGCCTCAGGGTCTCCAAGGCCTTCCTCTCGGGGAGCGGGCTGACCGCCGAGCGGGGGCTGTCCACGTCCAACATGCTGTCGGCGTCCGTCGACCGCGCGCTGGTGCAGGCGGCCTCGGAGGTCGTCGTCCTCGCCGACCACACCAAGCTCGGTACGGACACGATGTTCCAGACCGTGCCGACGGATGTGATCACCCGGCTGGTGACGGACGAACCGCCGGCGCACGACGACCGCGCGGCCACCGAGTTGCAGGCCTTGGCCGATCAGGGTGTGCAGATCGCGGTCGCCGGGGCGTTGGGAGGCGGCGCCTCGGGGGGTGACCCGGCCCCGGCGGGGCGCCGGCCGCGCAGGGATGTGTCCCTTCCCGGCCCCCGCCGCGGCCAGGGCCCCGGCGGGGGCCCGCAGTTGCGCACCGCGACGGTCCTGGGGGAGCCCCCGACGGGGGAGCGCGCTCGCGTCGCGGACCTCCGCCGCCGCTAGACCCTGCCCCGCTGCCGCTGCCGCTGCCGCTGCCGCAGCCGCTGCCGCTGCCGCAGCCGCGGGGAAAGCGGAGCGCCCGGCGGGCCGAGTGGTCGGTCCGCCGGGCGCTTTCGGACGTCGTCCGTGTGGGTGGGTCAGTCCTTGATCTCGCAGATCACGGCGCCGGAGGTGATCGACGCGCCGACCTCGGCGGTGAGGCCCTTGATGGTGCCCGCCTTGTGCGCGTTCAGCGGCTGCTCCATCTTCATCGCCTCGAGGACGACGACCAGGTCGCCCTCCTTGACCTCCTGGCCCTCCTCGACGGCGATCTTGACGATCGTGCCCTGCATCGGGGAGGCGAGGGAGTCGCCGGAGGCCATCGGCCCGGACTTCTTGGCCGCGCGGCGCTTGGGCTTGGCGCCCGCCGCAAGGCCCGTACGGGCCAGCGACATGCCCAGCGACGAGGGCAGGGACACCTCCAGGCGCTTGCCGCCGACCTCGACCACGACCGTCTCGCGGCCCGGCTCCTCGTCGGAGTCCGCCTCGGCGAGCGCCGTGAACGGCTTGATCTCGTTGACGAACTCGGTCTCGATCCAGCGGGTGTGGACCGTGAAGGGCGCCTCGGAGCCCGTCAGTTCGGGCGCGAACGCCGGGTCCCTGACCACCGCGCGGTGGAACGGGATCGCCGTGGCCATGCCCTCCACCTGGAACTCCTCCAGCGCGCGGGAGGCACGCTCCAGCGCCTCCTTGCGGGTGCGGCCCGTGACGATCAGCTTGGCCAGCAGGGAGTCCCAGGCCGGGCCGATGACGCTGCCGGACTCCACGCCCGCGTCCAGGCGGACACCGGGGCCGGACGGCGGGGCGAACGTCGTCACCGTGCCGGGGGCCGGCAGGAAGTTGCGGCCCGGGTCCTCGCCGTTGATGCGGAACTCGAAGGAGTGACCGCGCAGTTCGGGGTCGTCGTAACCCAGTGCCTCACCGTCGGCGATGCGGAACATCTCGCGCACCAGGTCGATTCCGGCGACCTCCTCGGTGACCGGGTGCTCGACCTGGAGACGGGTGTTGACCTCCAGGAAGGAGATCGTGCCGTCGTTGCCGACGAGGAACTCGACGGTGCCCGCGCCGACGTAGCCGGCCTCCTTGAGGATGGCCTTCGACGACCGGTACAGCTCGTCCAGCTGCTCCTGGCTGAGGAAGGGGGCCGGGGCCTCCTCGACGAGCTTCTGGTGCCGGCGCTGAAGCGAGCAGTCACGGGTGGACACGACGACCACGTTGCCGTGGCTGTCGGCCAGGCACTGCGTCTCCACGTGGCGGGGGCGGTCGAGGTAGCGCTCGACGAAGCACTCGCCGCGGCCGAAGGCGGCCACCGCCTCGCGCACCGCGGACTCGTACAGCTCGGGGACCTCTTCGAGGGTGCGGGCCACCTTCAGACCGCGTCCACCGCCACCGAAGGCGGCCTTGATGGCGATGGGCAGGCCGTGCTCCTCGGCGAAGGCGACGACCTCGTCGGCGCCGGACACCGGGTCGGGCGTGCCCGCGACCAGCGGGGCACCGGCGCGCTGGGCGATGTGCCGGGCCGCGACCTTGTCACCCAGATCGCGGATGGCCTGCGGCGGCGGGCCGATCCAGGTCAGCCCCGCGTCCAGGACGGCCTGGGCGAAGTGGGCGTTCTCGGAGAGGAAGCCGTAGCCGGGGTGGACGGCGTCCGCGCCGGAGTCCTTCGCGGCCTGGAGGACCTTCTCGATGTCCAGGTAGCTGGTGGCGGGGGTGTCGCCGCCCAGGGCGAATGCTTCGTCTGCTGCGCGGACGTGCAGGGCGTCCCGGTCCGGGTCGGCGTACACGGCCACGCTCGCGATCCCGGCGTCACGGCAGGCCCGGGCGACACGGACAGCGATTTCGCCACGGTTGGCGATCAACACCTTGCGCACGATGGCTCCCTCTCCTTGAAACAAGCCGAGTTTAGGGACTGCCGACACGACGTTTCGACCCGTCCCCAGTGGTGAGCTTGCCCACACGGAGCGTGAAACCAGGCTCACTCAACCTGCGAAATCCCTTGTCGCACCGCCGGACAGGGGAATCCACCCGAAAACCCTAGCCCTCCGGTGTGGTCAAGGTCTCTATGAAGTAGTCCTGCGGCCGGTCGTGTTTCTTTGTGGAGTCCCTACTAATGGCCCAACCAAACTTTGCTCCCGCCGGACCTCTTGTCCCGAGGTTTACCCGTTAGTAGCGTTCGCGATGTCCCGAAGGTACTCGGAGTAACACGCAGCACGCTCGAAGGTGGGTGGGGCCGGTGGTCCGCAGACCGGTGGCAGGGATCGTGGCGTTCGTCCTCTTCGTGGAGGCGCTCGGCATCGCGCTGCTGAACTGGTTCCTCGGCACGGTCGTGGACCGGCAGAGCATGTCGCTGGCCGGACTCGACCCGGACGCGATGGCCACGTCGTCGAAGGCGGGCGGCATCGTCTTCGGCCTCTACTTCGCGCTGTGCGGGGTCGCCGCCCTGCTGGTGGCCCTGCGCGACCGTTCCCCGTCCGGCATCTGGCGCATCCTGCTGATCAGCGCCGCCGTGGTGCACGCCATACTCGGCGCCTTCACGGTCGGTCTGGTCGGCTGGGAGGCGTTCGCGTTCCTGATGGTCGTGTTCGGGCTGATCCTGCTCACCCTCATGACGTACGACCGCCAGGAGGGGCAGACCGGCCCGCTGCCCGCGGGAGGCGGTCCCGGGAACGGCGGGAGCGCTCCGGGGGAGGCGTCGGAAGCGGTGGAGCAGGGCCGAACGCCGGAGGGCGGCGGCCCCGCGCCCGTGACTCCCTGAAGTCCGTGCCCGCCGCCCGGCCCGGGGCCGCGCGGCGGGCGTCGCTCACTCCTCCCGCGGCGCCCACAACTCCGTGATCCGGACGCCCAGTTCGGCCAGCAGCCGGCGGACCAGGGGCAGTGAGATGCCGATGACGTTGCCGTGGTCGCCGTCGATGCCGTCTATGAAGGGCGCCGACCGGCCGTCGAGGGTGAACGCCCCCGCCACGTAGAGGGGTTCACCGGAGGCGACGTACGCGGCGATCTCCTCGTCCGTCGGCTCGCCGAAACGGACCACGGTGGAGGCGGTGGCGGACGAGTACCGGCCGCTGACCGTGTCGTAGATGCAGTGGCCGGTCTGAAGGGTGCCCGCCCGGCCGCGCATCGACTTCCAGCGGGCCGTCGCCTCCTCCGCGTCCGCGGGCTTGCCGAGGGCCTCGCCGTCCAGGTCGAGCACCGAGTCGCAGCCGATCACCAGGGCGCCCTTCACCTCGGGCCTGGCCGCGACGACGGATGCCTTGGCCTCGGCCAGCGCGAGGGCGAGTTCCGCGGGAGTGGGGGCGGTGACGGCGTCCTCGTCGACCCCGCTGACGATGACCTCGGGGTCGAGCCCGGCCTGCCGGAGCAGTCCGAGGCGGGCGGGGGACTGGGATGCGAGCACCAGGCGGCGGCGGGACTGATGGGTCATGCGTTCAGCGTATCGGCGCGCTTCACCTGATGCCGATGACGATCATCGCCAGCAGGCTGGCCAGCGCCATCAGGACCCCGAGCCGCCGCAACATGTCCTGCATGTCGCGCAGTTCCTTCGGCGGCTCGTTCTCGGGGTCGGACCACAGCATGCCTTCGATCGTGCGTCCGCCGTGTGTGGCGGCGCCTGAGTACGCGTACTCAACTTCGACCTGCGGTTCCTGCGGCCCCGCCGATCCCCGAAGCCCCGGCCCGGAAGGCACGGCCCCCCGGGCGGACCCCATGCGGGGAGCCCGGGGGCAGGGTGTCTTAGCCAGGCCAGTACGTACGGGTCCACGCCGTCGGGCCCGGTTGCGGCAGCCGGTGGGCGGCGATGCGGGCCGGGTCGGCCCAGGAGTCCCTCTCCCGCGCCGCGCCGGGCGGTATGGAGGCCTCCGCCGCGGCGCGGGCTCGGACCACCGCCAGTGCGGCGGCCAGCTCCTCCGGGGTCGGATTGCCCCGTACGACCTTGATCGTCATGTCCGCTCCCAAGGGTCCCAGGGTTTACAGGGGGATGTTGCCGTGCTTCTTCGGAGGGAGGGATTCCCGCTTGGTGCGCAGCTGACGCAGTGCCCGCACGACATGGCGGCGGGTGTCGGACGGCATGATCACCGCGTCGATGTAGCCGCGCTCGGCCGCGATGTAGGGGTTGAGGAGGGTGTCCTCGTACTCCTGGATCAGCCGGGCCCGGGTGGCCTCGACGTCGTCCGCCTCGGCGATGGTGCGGCGGTGCAGGATGTTGACCGCGCCCTGCGCCCCCATCACCGCGATCTGGGCGGTCGGCCAGGCCAGGTTGACGTCCGCGCCCAGGTGCTTGGAGCCCATGACGTCGTACGCGCCGCCGAACGCCTTGCGGGTGATCACCGTGATCAGGGGGACGGTCGCCTCGGCGTAGGCGTAGATCAGCTTGGCGCCGCGTCGGATGATGCCGGTGTGCTCCTGGTCGACGCCGGGCAGGAACCCGGGCACGTCGACGAAGGTGATCACGGGCACGTTGAAGGCGTCGCACGTGCGCACGAAGCGCGCGGCCTTCTCGCTCGCGTCGATGTCGAGGCAGCCGGCGAACTGCATCGGCTGGTTGGCGACGATGCCCACCGGGCGGCCCTCGACCCGGCCGAAGCCGGTGATGATGTTCGGCGCGAACAGCGCCTGCGTCTCGAGGAACTCGGAGTCGTCCAGGATGTGCTCGATCACCGTGTGCATGTCGTACGGCTGGTTGGCGCTGTCCGGCACGATCACATCGAGCTCGCGGTCCTCGTCGCTCACCGCGAGGTCCGCCTCCTCCGGGAAGACCGGGGGCTCGGACAGGTTGTTGGACGGCAGGTACGACAGCAGCTGCTTGACGTACTCGATCGCGTCCTTCTCGTCCCCGGCCATGTGGTGCGCCACACCGGAGGCACTGTTGTGGGTGCGGGCGCCGCCCAGCTCCTCGAAGCCGACGTCCTCGCCGGTGACCGTCTTGATGACGTCCGGACCGGTGATGAACATGTGCGAGGTCTGGTCGACCATGACCGTGAAGTCGGTGATCGCGGGGGAGTAGACCGCGCCGCCCGCGCAGGGACCGACGACCAGGCTGATCTGCGGGATGACTCCGGAGGCGTGGGTGTTGCGGCGGAAGATCTCGCCGTACGCGCCCAGCGACGCGACGCCCTCCTGGATGCGGGCGCCGCCGGAGTCGTTGATCCCGATGACCGGGCAGCCCGTCTTGAGGGCGAAGTCCATGACCTTGACGATCTTCTGGCCGTAGACCTCGCCGAGTGCCCCGCCGAAGACCGTGAAGTCCTGGGAGAACACCGCGACGGGGCGACCGTCCACGGTGCCGTAACCGGTCACGACGCCGTCCCCGTACGGGCGGTTCTTCTCCAGCCCGAAATTGGTGGAGCGGTGCCGGGCGAACTCGTCCAGCTCGACGAACGAGCCCTCGTCCAGCAACAGCTCGATCCGCTCACGGGCCGTCAGCTTGCCCTTGGCGTGCTGTTTCTCGACGGCGCGCTCCGAGCCGGCGTGCGTCGCCTCCTGGACACGGCGCTGGAGGTCCGCCAGCTTGCCCGCGGTGGTGTGAATGTCGATCTCTTCCGGCTCGGACATCGGGATGCGGCTCCCTGCCTGCTCAGTGGGGACATGAGGGTGAGGTGCTACGAGAATGCTCAGAAGAACGAACGGTTACTCATCCGTAGCGTAGTGGGGTGCCTACCGATCAGCAGTGCGGCGTTTACCACACCTAGGGTGGCTTGCATGATGTCCCGAGATGCCTCAGACGACAACGGCCGCCGGAACGACGACGAGGGCGGCGGCAGCCGCTGGTCCGACCTGGACCGGCCGCCGCTGAACGCCGCCGCTCTGCGCCGGGCGCTGGTGCGCGAGGGCGGTCTGTGGTCCGGGATCGAGGTGGTGCAGCGCACCGGGTCCACCAACACCGACCTCGTCGCCCTCACCGCCGCCGGCCGGGCCGCCGAGGGCGCCGTCGTGGTCGCGGAGGAGCAGAACGCGGGGCGCGGGCGGCTGGACCGCACCTGGACGGCCCCGGCCCGCTCCGGCCTGTTCTTCTCGGTGCTGCTCAGGCCGGTCGGCGTGCCGGTCGCACGCTGGGGCTGGCTGCCGCTGCTCGCAGGGGTCGCCGTCGCGACGGGACTCGCCCGGGCCGCCGGTGTCGACACGGCACTCAAGTGGCCCAACGACCTTCTGGTCACTGTGGGCGAACAGGAACGCAAGGCGGGCGGGATCCTCGCGGAGCGCGCGGGCGAGGACGGGGTGGTCGTCGGCATCGGCATCAACGTCACGCTCCGGGAGGACGAGCTGCCGGTGCCCACCGCGGGCTCCCTGGCCCTCGCGGGCGCCCACACCACGGATCGCGATCCGCTGCTGCGGGCGGTGCTGCGCTCCCTGGAGGACTGGTACGGCCGCTGGCGCGCGGCAGGCGGCGATCCTGCGGCCTGCGGCCTGCAGGAGACGTACGCGGCCGGGAGCGCGACGCTGGGACGTCTCGTCCGGGCCGAACTGCCCGGTGACCGGTCCGTCACCGGCGAGGCGGTGGCGATCGACGGCGACGGCCGGCTGGTGCTGGCGACCCAGGACGGGGTGCAGGAGCCAGTGGGAGCGGGCGACATCGTGCACCTTCGGCCCGCGTGAGCGGGGGGTGGTGTGCGCTTTCGGCCCGCGTGAGCGGAGGGCGGTGTGTACTTTCGACCCGTCCGGGGGCTCATGTGGGCCTGCCGTGGGCCGTTCCTGAAGGAGTGAGCTACCGCACACCTGCCGTAGAGTTGACCGCGGTCGATACCTGACCGTGGCAGATCGGAAGGGCAGCACGCGTGACCGTCGACGACACGGGCTCGGGCACGGGCGCATACCCCGCCCCCGACGGTGAACCGGGGCGGGACGCTCACGCCGAGCCCGAGGAGAACCCCCTCGCGCTCCGCCTGGAACAGCTCATCCTCGGTGCCGAGCGCCGCTACACCCCCTTCCAGGCTGCCCGCAGTGCGGGCGTCTCCATGGAACTGGCGTCCCGCTTCTGGCGGGCGATGGGCTTCGCGGACATAGGGCAGGCCAAGGCCCTCACGGAGGCCGACGTGCTGGCCCTGCGCCGCCTGGCCGGTCTGGTCGAGGCGGGACTGCTGAGCGAGGCGATGGCGGTGCAGGTGGCCCGTTCCACCGGTCAGACCACCGCCCGGCTGGCCGAGTGGCAGATCGACTCCTTTCTGGAGGGTCTCACCGAGCCTCCCGAACCCGGCATGACCCGTACGGAGGTCACCTATCCCCTGATCGAGCTGCTCCTGCCGGAACTGGAGGAGTTCCTCATCTATGTCTGGCGGCGCCAGCTCGCCGCCGCGACCGGCCGGGTCGTCCAGGCCGCCGACGACGAGGAGATGGTGGACCGCCGCCTGGCGGTGGGTTTCGCGGACCTCGTCGGCTTCACACGCCTGACGCGCCGCATGGAGGAGGAGGAACTCGGCGAACTCGTCGAGGCGTTCGAGACGACCGCGGCCGACCTGGTCGCCGCCCACGGCGGCCGCCTCATCAAGACGCTGGGCGACGAGGTGCTGTACGCGGCGGACGACGCCGGTACGGCCGCGGAGATCGCCCTTCGCCTGATCGAGACCATGGCCAACGACGAGACGATGCCGGAGCTTCGGGTGGGTATCGCCTTCGGCACGGTGACCACCCGGATGGGCGATGTGTTCGGTACGACGGTGAACCTGGCGAGCCGGCTCACCTCGATAGCGCCCCGGGACGCCGTGCTGGTCGACGGCGCGTTCGCGGAGGAGCTGATCCGCACGACGGAGGCGCCCGCCTCCGAGACGGAGGCCGCCGAGGCCGCGGCCGCGGCGGAGAAGGAGGGCAAGGAGCCGCCCTCGTACCGCTTCGCGCTCCAGCCGATGTGGCAGCGTCCGGTGCGTGGCCTCGGCGTCATCGAGCCGTGGCTGCTGAACCGGCGGGACGTAACGCCTTAGGCCGTTCAACCGCCCAGGGCGGGCAGCCCGTTGACGCACAGGCCCACGATCGGGACGCACAGGCCCGGGGTGCTCGGGATGGGTGTGGGCGTCGGTGCGGGGGCGCTCGTGGAGGGGGCGGGCCGGGGCGCGGTCGGGCTCGGGGCCGCCGGAGAACCGGGCGGGCGGGGCGCCGTCGGCGTCGACGGGGCCTCGGGGATGCCGGTCGGGGGGTTGGTGGCGCCGGCCGCGCGGCCGGCCGAGGAGGACGGCTGGGCGGAGGGGCGCGTGGCGGCTGTCGCGGCCGGACTCGCGCCCGGCACCCGTATGACGGTGGTGGTGGACGGGTGGTCCGCGCTCCCGCGTGGCGCGGTGCCGACGGTGGCCGCCGTGTCGGTGGCGTCGATGCGGGGCTCGGCCTCGGCGGTCCCGCCTCCGCCCGTCACCGTCTCCGGGGCGAGGTGTACGAGGCTCAGGGCACCGGCGGCGAGCGCGAACCCGCCGACCGCGAGGGCCGCCCGCCGGGGGCGGGGCTTGCGGTGTCGGCCCGCGGGACGGCACCAGAGGGGGCCCGTGGGCCCGGGCTCGGTGGGCGTGGTCTCGCCGGTGGCCGTGTCCGTGGTCATGCTCGTCCCTCCCCGGTGTGCCCGCACTCCCCCGATGTGCTCTGGCGGTGGGCAGGTTATGTGCCGATTGGGGGGAGGCGGGGCCGGGAAGGGCCGAATGTCACCCGAAAGGGGAACCGCGGCCCGCGCGGCCCGTGCCCGACGGAGGGTCATGGCGGCTTTCGCGGGATCGCCTCGGCTGCGATGATCGGGAGGTCGATAGTTAACCCGCGTTAACCGGGAGGGTGTCATGGCGGAGCAGGCGGACGAGCGGCGGTTCGGCGAGCACGTCGTCGTACGGCGGCACGCGTACGTCGCGGAGCTGGTGCTGGACCGGCCCAAGGCGATGAACGCGGTGTCCACCGCGATGGCCCGGTCGATCGCCGCCGCGTGCGAGCACCTGGCCGCCGACCGGGACGTCCGCGTGACCGTGCTGACGTCGACGCACGAGCGGGCGTTCTGCGTGGGCGCGGACCTGAAGGAGCGGAACTCCTTCACGGACGCCGATCTGGTGCGCCAGCGCCCTGTCGCCCGGGCCGCTTACACCGGGGTTCTGGAGCTGCCGATGCCGACGATCGCCGCCGTGCACGGTTTCGCGCTGGGCGGCGGCTTCGAGCTGGCGCTGTCCTGCGACCTGATCGTGGCGGACGGCACGGCGGTGGTCGGGCTGCCCGAGGTGTCGGTCGGGGTGATCCCGGGCGGCGGCGGCACACAGTTGCTGCCCCGCCGGGTGGGCGCGGCGCGTGCGGCGGAGCTGATCTTCACCGCGCGTCGGCTCCAGGCGGCCGAGGCGCGTGGGCTGGGGCTGATCGACGAACTGGTCCCGGAGGGCCGGGACCGTGAGGAGGCGCTCGGCCTCGCGGCCCGTATCGCCGCGAACTCCCCGGTGGGGCTGCGTGCCGCGAAGCGTGCCCTGCGGCTGGGCCACGGCCTCGATCTGCGGTCGGGCCTGGAGGTCGAGGACGCGGCGTGGCGCTCGGTGGCGTTCTCGGGCGACCGCGCGGAGGGGGTCGCCGCCTTCAACGAGAAGCGCAGCCCGCAGTGGCCGGGCGAGTAGGGCGGGCAGCTTGTCGGCGAGGCCGGACCGCCTGTCGGTGGGTGAGACCGGTCACGGGTGGGGGGAGGCCGTGTGATGGCGGGCCGGGACCGCGTGCCGGGCGGCGAGCCGCGTGCCGGGTGGGCGGGACCGCGTGCCGGGCGGGCGGGGCCGCTCACGGGTGGGGAGCGCGCGCCGGGCGGGCGGGGCCGCTCACGGGTGGGGAGCGCGCGCTGCGGGGCGAAACCGCGTGACGGGCGGGACTGCGGCGCGAGGCGAGGCTGCGGCACGGCGTGGCGGGACCGCGTGCCGGGCGGGCGGGCCGCGTGCCGGGTGGGCGGGGCCGCTCACGGGTGGGGAGACCACTCACAGCGGGCGAAACCGCGTGACGGGGCGGGACTGGGGCACGGCGTGGCGGGACCGCGTCCGGCGTGGCGGGACCGCGTCCGGTGGGGTGGGACCGCGTCCGGTGGGGTGGGACCGCGTCCGGTGGGGCGGGACCGCGTCCGGTGGGGTGGGACCGCGTCCGGTGGGGCGGGACCGCGTCCGGTGGGGGGCGGGACCGTGTGACGGCAGGGCGGCGCCGAAAGGCGGGACGAGCCGCGGCACGGCGTTATCCGGGCCGTCAGGTGCTCGCCCCCTGATCGCCGCACCGATGTCTCATGTCGTCCTGATCGTCCCTAGCCTGGAGTCGTGGTCGAGGACAGCCGGCTGAAGGCCGTGGTGGCGCTGGCGCAGGGGATGGCGGCGGCGCACTCCCCTCCGGAGTCCTGGCGGGCCGCCGCACTGGGGGCGTGCCGGGCGCTCGCCGGGAGCTTCGCCGCGCTCTCCGTGTGGGAGCGCGAGGGCGGACGGCTGCGGGTTCTCGTGAACGTCGGGGACCGCCGGCCCGAGGAGGAGGAGTTCCCCGAGGACGAGACGTACCCGGTGCACCAGTTCCCGGAGATCACCGAGTTCCTCCACGAGCGCTGGGCGGGCGGCGGCGGCCCCAGCGCCTGGGTGGAGACCGCGCGGGGTCCGGACGCCGAGCACGCCGGGTACTCCCACCAGCGGGTCGCCGCGCTGCGCCGCCGCGGTCGCGGCTGCTGTGTCGTCGCGCCCGTCGTGCTGCACGGCCGAGCCTGGGGCGAGCTGTATGTCGCCCGCCCGGCCGACGCGCCCCTCTTCGACCGCGCCGACGCCGACTTCGCCACGGTCCTCGCCTCCGTCGTCGCCGCGGGGCTCGCCCAGTCCGAGCGTCTCGAGGAGGCCCGCAGACTCGCCTTCACCGACGCGCTCACCGGCCTCGCCAACCGCCGCGCCGTCGATGTGCGGCTCGAGGAGGCGATCGAACGGCACCGCGACGACGGCGAGGTGATCTCGCTCGTCATCTGCGATGTGAACGGGCTCAAGCGGGTCAACGACACCCGGGGTCATGCCGTGGGCGACCGGCTCCTGGAACGCTTCGGGTCGGTCCTCTCGCTGTGCGGCGCCATGCTGCCGGGTGCTCTCGTCGCCCGCCTCGGCGGCGACGAGTTCTGTCTGCTCGCCATCGGCCCGCCGGCCGACGAGGTCGTCCGGGTCGCCGACGAAGTGTGCCGCCGCGCCGGGGAGTTGGAGCTCGGCGACGGCGTCGCCTGCGGGGTCGCCTCCACGGAGGATCCGATCGGCCCCATCCGCTCGGCCCGCCGGCTGTTCCGGCTCGCGGACGCGGCCCAGTACCGCGCCAAGGCGCTGGGTGCCACGAAGCCCGTGGTCGCGGGTCGCGAGGGGCCCGACGACCCGGTCGTACGCCTGGCCGACGCGCCGCCTCCCGCGGCGGGGGAGCGCCGCCGTATCCGGGGCCGGCACTGAGGGTCCGGCCTGAGGGGCGGTAAGGGGCCAACCCGCTACCCACTCGTGACATCACTCCCTAGTGACATCCCTGAATTCACTGCGTACGCTCCTGAATATGGATATGCACACTGTGGTGGTGGGGACGTCCGGGGTGACCGCGTCCGACGTGCTCGCCGTGGCGCGGGCGGATGCCAGGGTCGAGCTCTCGCGGGAGGCCCTCACGGCCCTCGCGGCGGCCCGCGAGATCGTGGACGCGCTGGCCGCGAAGCCGGATCCGGTCTACGGGGTCAGCACGGGCTTCGGCGCCCTGGCGACCCGGCACATCAGCCAGGAGCTGCGCACCCAGCTACAGCGCAACATCGTCCGCTCGCACGCGGCCGGAATGGGCCCGCGGGTGGAGCGGGAGGTGGTGCGTGCCCTGATGTTCCTGCGGCTGAAGACCGTCTGCTCCGGTCACACCGGTGTGCGCCCCGAGGTCGCGCAGACCATGGCGGACCTCCTCAACGCCGGCATCACCCCGGTCGTGCACGAGTACGGCTCGCTCGGCTGCTCCGGCGACCTGGCCCCGCTGTCCCACTGTGCGCTGACGCTGATGGGCGAGGGGGAGGCCGAGGGCCCCGACGGCGTCGTACGCCCGGCCGCCGAACTCCTCGCCGAGCATGGCATCGCCCCCGTGGAACTGCGCGAGAAGGAGGGCCTCGCCCTCCTCAACGGCACCGACGGCATGCTCGGCATG
Source organism: Streptomyces sp. NPDC047079 (assembly GCF_040643755.1). Classification (NCBI taxonomy): domain Bacteria; kingdom Bacillati; phylum Actinomycetota; class Actinomycetes; order Kitasatosporales; family Streptomycetaceae; genus Streptomyces; species Streptomyces sp. NPDC047079. The sequence continues at coordinate 176,100 of NZ_JBEYUZ010000002.1, read as the reverse complement.
CTGATCATGGCCCTGGCCGACCTGGAGACGCTGTACAAGTCGGCCGACGTCACGGCGGCGCTCTCGCTGGAGGCGCTGCTCGGCACGGACAAGGTGCTCGCACCGGAACTGCACGCCATCCGCCCGCACCCCGGGCAAGGCGCATCGGCCGCCAACATGCTGGCCGTACTGAAGGATTCGGGCCTGACGGGCCACCACCAGGACGACGCGCCGCGCGTCCAGGACGCCTACTCGGTGCGGTGCGCCCCGCAGGTCGCGGGCGCCGGCCGGGACACGCTGGCACACGCCCGCCTGGTCGCCGAGCGGGAGCTGGCGTCGTCGGTGGACAACCCGGTGGTGCTGCCCGACGGACGCGTGGAATCGAACGGGAACTTCCATGGCGCGCCGGTGGCGTACGTGCTTGACTTCCTGGCGATCGCGGCGGCGGACCTGGCGTCGATCGCGGAGCGCCGCACCGACCGTCTGCTGGACAAGAACCGGTCGCACGGCCTGCCGCCGTTCCTCGCGGACGACGCGGGCGTCGACTCCGGCCTGATGATCGCCCAGTACACGCAGGCGGCGCTGGTGAGCGAGATGAAGCGCCTGGCCGTGCCCGCCTCCGCCGACTCGATCCCGTCCTCCGCGATGCAGGAGGACCATGTCTCGATGGGCTGGTCGGCGGCGCGCAAGCTGCGCACGACGGTGGACAACCTCACCCGGGTGCTGGCGATCGAACTGTACGCGGCGGCCCGGGCCGTCGAACTGCGCGAGGGCCTGAGCCCGGCCCCCGCCAGCCGGGCGGCGATCACGGCTCTGCGTGAGGCGGGCGCCGAGGGGCCGGGTCCGGACCGCTTCCTGGCCCCCGACCTCGCGGCGGCGGACGCCTTCGTGCGGACGGGGCGGCTTCTGGCGGCCGTGGAGAGCGTCACCGGGCCGCTGGCGTAAGGGGCCAGGTCTTCCGGGCCGCCGCCGTCACGCCCGTGGCGGCGGCGGCCCGTCAGTACGCCTCCATGCGCTCCCTGCGCACCGAGTAGGTCACGAAGCCCGCGCCCAGGCACAGGAAGAGTGCGCCGCCCACCACATAGGGCGTGGTGTCCACGCTTCCGGTGTCGGCGAGTTGGGTGTCCGTCGCCGTACCGTCCGCCGATGTCCCGGTCGTCTGTGCGAAGCCGGTGTCCGTCGCGTCGGTCGTATCCGCGTTTCTTGTGGTGGTGCCCTCGCTGCTTGTCGTGGTGGTGCCCTCGTCCGTGGACGCCCGCATGGACACGGCCGTCTGCCGGCCCGGTGGCTCGGGTGTCGCGTTGGCGGAGGGAACGAACCACAGGGCACCCAGCAGGGTTCCCGCTGCGGTGGCGGTCAGCAAGGTCCGGCGTGCGGTGGACGACGATCGACGTGCGGCGGACACGAAATACCGATCCCCCTGGGGCGGTTGCGAATTGGCCGTGCGGAGGGATGCTAGTGAAAGGCGCGGGTCGCGGGAAAGTCGCGCCCCCCACGGGCCGTACGCTCCCGCCATGACTACTTCTGAGACATCGCGATTTGTCCGGCTTCGGGTGGAGCTGGTCGTCGAGGTCGTCGACTCCGACGCCGTCACCAAGGCCGCCTTGCGCCGGGTCGCGGAGGACACGGACATGCCCGAGGGCGAGCGCGCCTACACCGAGAGCGCGGTGACGGAAGACACCGCCGAGGCGCTCGCCTATCTCGTCGACCCGGCCGAACTGGTCGGCCGGATGCCGGGGGTCGAACTCGCCCAGGCGTCCTGGAGCAGCGAGCAGATCGACTACGACCCCGATTCGCCGGACTGGATCCTCGACGACGAGGATGAGGTCGACGGGGACGAGCGCTGACGAGGAGGCCGGACCCGGCACCGAGGTGCCTTGGGACAATCGTGACCCCGGGTGGCAACCGGCACCCGGGGTCCCGTCGTCTCAAGCGGCGTCCCCCGACCGCGCGGTGCGTACGGCGCGCGTGACGCGGCGACTGTTCGCGCGCCCGTCGGGAAGACGTGGTGTGGCCCACACCTCGATCGGATGTGGAACGGGGTGAACCGGCCGTAGCGTTGAAGGTTCGTGGCGGGGGCTCTTACGGGGTTATGGGGATTCGGCAACGATGGAGAAGCGTGTGATGACGGACAGTAAGCGGCGCAAGGGTCTGATGACCGCGTCCGCACTGCTCGGCGGAATGCTGGTGCTCACCGCGTGCAGCGGAGGCAGCAAGGCGGACGGTGGCAGCGGGGGCGACTCCACCTCGCAGGCCAAGGTCGACGAGGCCGCCGCCCAGAAGACGTCCGAGGCACAGATCAAGATCACGCCGGGTGACGGCTCCGACAACGCCTCCATCAACAACGCTGCCAAGGTGACGGTGGCCAAGGGCGTCCTGAGCGACGTCACCATGACCACCGCGTCCGGCACGCCCGTCGCGGGCCAGATATCCGCCGACAAGAAGAGCTGGGCGCCCAGCGGTCAGCTGGAGCGGGCGACGACCTACAAGGTCGCCGTGACGGCCAAGGACTCCGCGGGCCGCGAGGCCCACGAGAACGCCTCGTTCACGACCGTGGCCCCTGCCCACTCCTTCATAGGCAACTTCACGCCGGAGAGCGGCTCCACCGTCGGCGTCGGCATGCCCGTCTCGATCACCTTCGACAAGGCCATCACCAACAAGGCCGCCGTGCAGAAGGGGATCACCGTCACCTCCAGCAGCGGGCAGGAGATAGTCGGGCACTGGTTCGGCGCCAACCGGATCGACTTCCGGCCCGAGCAGTACTGGCAGGAAGGCTCCACCGTCACGCTGAAGCTCAACCTCGACGGCGTCGAGGGCACGAGCGGCGTGTACGGCGTGCAGCAGAAGACGGTCACCTTCAAGGTCGGCCGCAACCAGGTCTCCTACGTCGACGCGAAGACCAAGCAGATGAAGGTCACGCAGGACGGCAAGACGGTCAAGACCATTCCGATCTCCGCCGGTGCGCCCGACCACACGACGTACCAGGGCCAGATGGTGATCTCCCAGAAGTTCACCCAGACCCGGATGAACGGCGCCACGGTCGGCTTCAAGGACTCCGACGGCAAGGGCGAGTACGACATCAAGGACGTGCCGCACGCCATGCGCCTGACCACGTCCGGCACCTTCATCCACGGCAACTACTGGGGTTCGCCCTCCGTCTTCGGCAGCGTCAACACCAGCCACGGCTGCGTCGGCCTCCAGGACAAGAAGGGCGCGAACGACCCGGGCACGCCCGCAGCGTGGTTCTACAGCCACTCGCTCGTCGGCGACGTCGTGGTCGTCTCCCACACCGGTGACAAGACCGTCTCCCCGGACAACGGCCTCAACGGCTGGAACATGAGCTGGGCGCAGTGGAAGGCGGGCTCGGCCGTCTGACCCCGGCCGCCGACACCTCCCTCCCGATGCCGCCGACCGCCCGACCGGGCGTCGGCGGCATCGCGCGTTCTTGCCGAAACGGCGGTCACTCACGACTCCGCGCTCGTGAAGAAGGCTCCGCGGCTGGTGACCGTCCGCAGGGGCCGGATCACGGTCAAGGAGAACGCTGCCCCGTGGAACTCCCGGGGCGTCGGCCTCTCCTGATCATTCGTTGTCCGCATCTCTATTGAGGCATTGATCAATCCCCGGGCATACTGCGTCGTTCGGGGGGCTGGCGTACGCGCGTGCGAGACAACCCCCGGCCGGGTGAACGGGAAGTTCATCCGGTACCTCACCTCCAGGGGGAGTTTTGCGCAGACAAGTGCACAGAGCATGCACGGCGACCGTCGCCACGGCGGCCGCCGTGGCGCTGGCGGCGGGTATGACCAGCCCGGCGGCGGCGAAGCCGGAGACGGCGTCGCGTCCGTCCACCGCGGGCCTGACGGCCAAGCACCGGATCACCCTGATCACCGGTGACCGTGTCGTGATCGACGCCAAGGGCCGTGTTGTCGGCCTGGAGCGGGCGCAGGGCCGCGGACACGTCCCGGTGCAGGTGCGCAGGATCGCGGGCCACACCTACGTGGTGCCGGCCGACGCGGCCGCCATGATCGCCTCCGGGAAGCTCGACCGGCGGCTGTTCGACGTCACCGGACTCGACACCGCCAGGACCCGCAAGGACCAGAAGAACGGCCTGAAGGTCATCGTCGGCTACCGGGGCGCCGCGAGCGCCGCCAAGGGCGAGGTGCGTGAGGCCGGAACCCTCCGCCGGGCCCTGAAGTCCCTGAACGCCGACGCGGTCCAGACGCCCCAGCGGGACGCGGCCGAGCTGTGGAAGGCCGTCACCGACGGCGACGGCACCGCCTCAGGCGTCGCGCACGTCTGGCTCGACGGCGTCCGCAGGGCCAGCCTCGACAAGTCCGTGCCGCAGATCGGCGCCCCGAAGGCATGGGCCGCGGGCTACAACGGCAAGGGCGTCAAGGTCGCCGTGCTCGACACGGGCGTCTACGCCGACCACCCTGACCTCAAGGGCCAGGTGATCGAGTCCAAGAACTTCTCCACCGCCGCCACCACCACCGACAAGGTCGGCCACGGCACACACGTGGCGTCCATCGTGGCCGGTACCGGCGCGAAGTCGCACGGTGTGTACAAGGGTGTCGCGCCCGGCGCGAAGATCCTCAGCGGCAAGGTCCTGGACGACGACGGGTACGGCGACGACTCCGGCATCCTCGCCGGTATGGAGTGGGCCGCCCAGCAGGGCGCCGACATCGTCAACCTGAGCCTGGGCGGCACGGACACCCCCGGGATCGACCCGCTCGAGGCCGAGGTCAACAAGCTGTCCGAGCAGAAGGGCATCCTGTTCGCCATCGCCGCGGGCAACGAGGGCCAGATGGGCGACCAGACCGTCGGCTCCCCGGGCAGCGCGGCCGACGCGCTCACCGTCGGCGCCGTCGACGACGGCGACAAGCTGGCGTCCTTCTCCAGCCGCGGCCCGGCCCTCGACGGCACGATCAAGCCCGATGTGACCGCGCCCGGTGTGGACATCACGGCCGCAGCGGCCCCCGGCAGCCTCATCGACAAGGAGGTCGGCGAGAAGCCGGCCGGCTACCTGACCATCTCGGGTACGTCGATGGCGACCCCGCATGTCGCGGGCGCCGCCGCCATCCTCAAGCAGCAGCACCCGGACTGGACGTTCGCCGAGCTGAAGTCCGCGCTGACGGGCTCCGCCAAGGGCGGCAAGTACACCCCGTTCCAGCAGGGTTCCGGCCGGATCGCGGTCGACCGGGCGATCAGGCAGACCGTGCTCGCCGACCCGTCGTCCCTGAGCTTCGGCGTCGCGCAGTGGCCGCACACCGACGACAAGCCGGTCACCAGGCAGCTGACGTACCGCAACGTCGGCAAGGCCGACGTCACCCTGTCGCTGTCGCTGACCGCCACCAACCCCAAGGGCCAGGCGGCGCCGTCCGGTTTCTTCACACTGGGCGCGAAGACGGTCACCGTCCCGGCGGGCGGAACGGCCTCGGTCCCGGTCAGTGCCGACAGCAGGCTGGGCGGCACCACGAACGGCGCCTACTCGGCGTACGTCACGGCGACGGGCGGCGGTCAGAGCGTACGCACGGCCGCGGCCGTGGAGCGCGAGGTGGAGTCGTACGACGTCACCCTGAAGTACGTCAACCGTGACGGGCAGAACCCCGTGCACCTGAGCGACCTGACGGACCTCTCGGCCACGGGCGACGGGCGGGAGTACTTCTCCCAGAGCTCCGACACCACCGTGACGCTGCGGGTGCCCAAGGGCACGTACCTGCTCGACTCGGTCTCGGTGAAGAAGCCGACCTCGACCGAGGGCGGCGCGGACTGGCTGGTCCAGCCCGAGCTGAGCGTCACCAAGGACACCACGGTCACGCTCGATCTGAACCGGGCCGAGGCCGCCGACATCACCGTGCCGGACACCGCCGCCAAGCCCGCGTCCGCGATGGTCTCGTACACCTACGAGACCGAGGACATGGGCGCCGGGCTGTCCCTGTCCGCGCCGTCGTTCCAGGACATCCGTGTGGCCCATGTCGGCCCGGCGGTGTCCTCCGGGCTCTGGCAGAGCTGGTTCGGCCAGTGGACCAAGGGCGACACGGCCGAGTACGACGTCTTCACGGGCGCCCACGTCAAGAAGCTCGAGGGCGCGCACGTCCGCCACTACAAGGCCGGCGAGCTGGCCACGCTGAAGGTGAACCTCGGCTCCGCGAGCGGCGGCAAGACCGGTGCGGTCGGCGCCTACCCCGAACTCCCGAACGACTTCGCCGGCAACGTCCCGGTCGAGCAGAAGCTGCGCAGCACCCGCACGCTGTATGTGTCGACCGGCGAGAAGGCCCGGTGGGCGCTCGACTTCGCGCAGTTCGGCGGCACGAAGAACGCCGAGGGCTTCCCGGTCGCGGAGGCGTACTACACGTTCGACGAGCCGGAGACCTTCAAGGCGGGCACGAGCTACACCAGGACCTTCAACACGGCCGTCTTCGGCCCGAAGGTCAGCTCCGACTACGGCATCTTCCGTCAGGGCAACCAGATCTACGGCCTGATGCCGCTGTTCGCCGACGGCCAGAGCCATTCCGGCTCCTCGGACTTCATGTCGGTGAAGACGGCCCTGTACCGGGGCGGCACCAAGGTCGGCTCCAACGCGGACCCGCTGTTCGGGCTCGAGGGCTTCACGGTGCCGTCCGGCGACGCCTCCTACACACTGACGACCTCGGTCATCCGCAGCGTGAAGGTCGCCGCCGCGTCCACCCGTATCGACGCGAGCTGGACGTTCAGGTCCAAGAAGGTGGACGAGGCCAAGCTGCCCACCTCCTCGGTCCGCTTCGGCGCGACCACCGGCCTGGACAGCCGTGTCGAGGCCGCCAGGAAGGTCACCGTCCCGGTGACCGTGCAGGGTTCGGCCGCGGGCCGCAACCTGGGCTCCCTCGGTGTGTGGGTGTCGTACGACTACGGCAGGACCTGGAAGAAGCTGACGGTCGAGCACGGCACGATCACCTACAAGAACCCGGCCAAGGGCCAGGGCCTGTCGTTCCACGCGAAGATCGCCGACAAGCAGGGCAACAAGTCGACGATCTCGATCTACAACGCGTTCTACGGCAAGTGAGCCGCCGGCAGACGGCCCACTGACGGACGGCCCGCCGGAAGGACACCTTCCGACGGGCCGTCCCGTGTCCGCCGTGGACCCATGAGGCGGGGCGGGTTCAGAGGCGGGGCACCGCCGTGCCCGCGCGGGTCGCGTCCGTGCCCCAGCTCGCCAGCAGCCGCAGCCCCTCCGCCGACGCGGACCCCGGCTCGGCGTGATACGTCACCAGCGCCAGCTCACCGTCGTCCGGGAGCCGGAACGACTCGAAGTGCAGGGCAAGTTCGCCCACCAGCGGATGCCGCAGCAGCTTCAGCCCGTGGCTCTTCTCCTTGACGTCGTGCGTCGCCCACAGCCGCCGGAACTCCTCGCTCTTCACCGACAGCTCCCCGACCAGCGCCGACAGCCGAGGGTCGTCCGGGTGACACCCTGCCGCGTACCGCAGTTGGCACACGATGTCGATCGCCTTCTGCTCCCAGTCCACGAACAGGTCGTGGTACTCGGGTCGCAGGAACACCATCCGCGCCCAGTTCCGCTCCTGCTGCGGCACCTGGCCCCAGTCCCCGAAGACGGCCGCGGCCATCAGGTTCCACGCGAGGACCTCCGCGCGCCGCCCCACGAAGTACGCCGGTACGCCGTCGAAGGAGTCCAGCAGCTGGCGCAGAGACCCCCGGACGTGCTGTGAGCGCGCCGACGGCTTCTTCTTGTGCGCCTTCGGCTTGGCGAGATGCGTCAGATGCGCGTGCTCCGCGTCCGTCAGACGCAGCGCGCGGGCGATCGCGTCGAGTACCTCCGCGGACACGTTCCGTCCGTTGCCCTGCTCCAGGCGGGTGTAGTAGGCCACGGACACCCCGGCCAGCTGCGCCAGCTCCTCGCGCCGCAGCCCGGGCACGCGCCGGTGCCGTCCGAAGTCCGGCAGCCCCACGTCCTCGGGCTTGAGTCGGGCCCGTCGGGTGCGCAGGAACTCGCTGAGCTCGGCGCGCCGGTCCAGGGCCTGACCGGCTCCCACGGCGGGCGCCTGTACGGAGTCGGGCTGTTCGTTCATACGTCCAGTATTCCTGGTCGTGCGCCGCTGAGCCTGACCCCGCCAGTAGTAGGACCGCTGGACGTAGGCAGAGCCGTGACCTGGGTGAAAGCCGCGTGGGCGGGCAGGCTGGAGGCCGTGCCCGGCAGAAGGCAGCCGGGCACGCCACCCCCCGAAGGAGTGAACTCCGGCATGACCACCGTTGCTGCGTACGCCGCACCCGCCGCCAAGGCTCCGCTCGAGCGCACCACGATCGAGCGCCGTGAGGTCGGCGAGTTCGACGTTCTGATCGACATCAAGTTCGCGGGCATCTGCCACTCGGACATCCACCAGGCGCGTGAGGGCTGGGGCGAGGCGATCTTCCCGATGGTTCCCGGCCACGAGATCGCGGGCGTGGTGTCCGAGGTCGGTTCCGGCGTGACCAAGTTCAAGGTCGGGGACCGCGTGGGCGTCGGCTGCATGGTCGACTCCTGCCGCGAGTGCGAGAACTGCCTGGCAGGTCTGGAGCAGTACTGCCTCAAGGGCATGATCGGCACGTACAACGCCCTCGACAAGAACGGGGAGCCCACCTACGGCGGCTACTCCGAGAAGATCGTCGTGGACGAGAACTACACCGTCCGTATCCCCGACGGTCTCTCCCTCGACGTGGCCGCGCCGCTGCTGTGCGCCGGCATCACCACGTACTCCCCGCTCCGGCACTGGAACGCCGGCCCCGGCAAGAAGGTCGCGATCGTCGGCCTGGGCGGCCTCGGCCACATGGGCGTCAAGCTCGCGCACGCGATGGGCGCCGAGGTGTCCGTGCTCTCCCAGTCCCTGCGCAAGAAGGACGACGGGCTGAAGCTGGGCGCCGACCACTACTACGCCACCAGCGACCCGAAGACCTTCGAGGAGCTGCGCGGCACGTTCGACCTGATCGTCTCGACCGTGTCGGCGCCGCTGGACTTCGGCGCGTTCCTGTCGCTGCTGAAGACGGACGGCGCGCTGGTGAACGTGGGCGCCCCCGAGGAGCCCATCTCGCTCAACCTGTTCTCGGTGATCTCCGGCCGCAAGACCCTCGCCGGTTCCGGCATCGGCGGCATCCGCGAGACCCAGGAGATGCTGGACTTCTGTGCGGAGCACGGCATCGGCGCCGAGATCGAGCTGATCGGCGCGTCCGAGATCAACGACGCGTACGAGCGGGTGCTGAACAGCGATGTGCGGTACCGGTTCGTGATCGACACGGCCACCATCTGAGCAATCCGGTGACCACGCCGTGAGGCGGCCCCTGTGGCCGCCTCACGGCGTTTTCGCTGTGGGCCTCCGATTGCGGTCGAGGCGGCGCGACCTTAGCTTCAGGGCGTCGGATTCTCCCGATAAGCCCACATAGACCCTCATGTCGGCTTTCCTCGTGGTGCCATCGAATGGAGCATTCATGTCGGTGATGACCGGTACCCAGCCCATGCAGCAGTACGGCCAGCAGATAGGCGGCCCTCAGCCCCAGCTCGCACAGATCGTCCAGCAGGCCATCCAGCAGGCCTGTCAGCAGGCGAGCCAGCAGGTCGCACAGCGCATGCAGCAGACGCTGCAGCAGATCCAGCAGATCCAGCAGCAGCTCCAGCAGCAGGGGATGGCCCATCAGGCCCACCCGTACCTCGCCATGGCGTTGCACCACTCGCTGCACACCGGCATCCGGCAGGCGGTGGAGCAGTCGGTGCAGCAGGCCCTGCCGGTGGCCGTCGTGACGATGCTCCAGCAGAGCCAGCACGGCATGCAGCAGATCCCGGGCATGCCCGGCATGCAGCAGATGCCCGGTATGCAGCAGTCGCCTGGCATGCAGGGCATGTTCCCGCAGTACCAGCAGCCCGGCTTCGGCTTCGGCCAGATGGCGAGTCAGCCCTTCGGTATCGGCTGACCCCAGGGCGGCGCGCGATGCGGTGTGCCCGGGAGCGGTGCCCGGGCACACCGCATCACCGTGGAAGCGCGGGCCGCCCCTAGGGGTTCTCGTTTGGATCAGCCCGGGTCCGCGACGCCCGGCACGGCACCTCGCCGCGTTGTCGGACCACCCGAGTACATCCAGTACGCGGAAGGCCCTCCGCCCTGCGATCTACCGCACCGGACGGCGCGGCCTGATCCGAACTGATCCAAACGAAACCCCCTAGCCGGACCAGGAGCACAAGGACGACGTAGGCGTGGTGAAGGTGGACGCAATGGTCAAGGAAAGGCCCGGAAACAACCGCCCGAGCGGGGCCGAGGGCGCGGGAGCCGGCGGGCCCGGACCCGAAGGCAGCCAGAGCGGGACCCGCAGAAAGGACGCGCAGTCTCCGCTGTCGGTGCGTCCGCGCCGGCAGCGGTACATGGTCACACCGCTGCCGCAGCATCCGCTGCCGCCGGGGGTCCCCGAACCCGGTACGGACGCGCTGTGCGAGCAGCTGGAGCGGATGCCCGAGGTCGAGGTGGTCCGCCGGCTCCGGCCGTCGCACAAGCTCCAGTCGGCCGGGATCCCCTCCACCTGCCCGGAGATCGTGGTCATCGAGGTGGCCGAGGCCCAGGTACCGGCGCTGCGGTCGCTGCACGCGCACATCGAGCCGGACCTGCCGCTGGCCGGAGCGGGGCCCGCCGTCGCACCGGCCGCGGGGACCCTGCCCCTGCGCGATCCGGGCCTGGTCGTGCCGCTGGAACAGCCGGTGGACGTCGCGTTGCGCGTCTGCGGCCCGGACGGCGTACCACTGGCCGGCGCCGGGGTGTTCCTGCTCGGCGCGGCCTGGCCGGCCCAGGGCATCACCGGCGCCGACGGAACCGTCACCCTCACGCTGGCCACGGACACCGCCCAGTCCGTCCAGTCCCTCTACGTCCGGCCCGCGGGCGGCTACACGGACCGCTGGATCCCCCGCCCGGACCTGTCGGTGACCCAGGAGAACCTCGTCACCCTCACCCCGCTGGCCCAGGTGTACCCGGAGCTGGAGACGCGGCAGCAGTACGGCTGGGGCCAGCAGGCCATGCGGCTGGACCGGCTGCCCCCCACCTTCCGTGCCTTCGGCGTCAGGATCGCGCTCATCGGCTCGGGCGTCAGCGCCGATCACCCCGACCTGAAGCAACGGGTGCGCTCCGGCGTCGACTTCGTCCGCGGCGAGGAAAGGGGCTGGGCCCATGACCGGGTGGGCACCGGCACCCACGCGGCGGGCATCATCGCGGGCGCGGACACCGGCAAGGGCGTCGTCGGCATCGCGGTCGACGCCGAGATCGAGGTCGGTCAGGTGATGCCCGACGGGCGGTGCAGCGACCTGATCGCCGCCCTGGACCACTGCATCGAACGCGAGGTCGACATCGCCCATATCGCCGTGACGGCCGCGTACCCGTCGGCCCTGGTCTCCCGCAAGCTCGCCGACGCCACCGCGGCGGGCATCGCCTGCGTGGCCCCGGCGGGCGACTCCGGCGGGCCGGTCGCCTTCCCGGGCTCGCTGCCGACCGTCTTCGCCGTGGGCGCGCTCGGGGCCTACGGATCGTTCCCCCCGGACACCTCCCAAGCCACCCACTGCGGACCGCAGCTGACCCCCGAAGGCCTGTTCTCCGCGCCGTTCAGCTGCTACGGCGCCGGAGTCGACGCCGCCGCCCCCGGAGTGGCGGTCCTCTCGTGCGCGCCGCGGGGCGGATACACGGCCCTCGACGGCACCGGCGCGGCCTCCGCGCACGTCGTGGGCCTGGCCGCCCTCGTGCTCGCCCACCACGAGGACTTCCACGGTCAGCTGCTGCCCCGTGGATCCGGCCGGGTCCAGCACCTGTTCGAGATCATCGCCGCCAGCTGCCGCCCGCTGGCCGCGCCGGGCACGGCCGAGGCGGCGCGCGTCGGACGCGGCCTGCCCGACGCGCTCGTCGCACTCGGCCTGACCCCGCGGGTCCAGCTCGCCCCGACCCTGTCGCCCTACGCCGTCTCCGTGGCCGGCTAGGCGGCGACAGGTCCGGCGAACGGCACCCGCCTCGAGGGACGGGTGCCGTTCGGCCTGCCACAGGCGTGTCCGGGCAGTGCCGCGACGCACGCGCTGATACGGTCGCAGGTCCCCCGAGTCGGCGGCCGCCGCCGTACCCGGCCGCTCGCCGCCCGGACCCGCCGTTCCCGGCCGCCCCAGGCCGTGATCCAGCCCTGCCAGGAGTACTCGTGCACAGGCCGTGTGAGCGGACACGACGGAGCGCGCCATGAGGTGGCCCGGCCGCCGCCGGACCGAGGGCCGCCGGGTGGCACGGGTGAGCAGCACCGGCCTGCGGGTGCCCGCGCCCCCCGTATGGCTGCGCTGGCTGCCGGCCATCTATGTCGCCGTGCTGCTGCTCCTCGAACCGATCACTCCCGTGCAGTGGCCGGTGAGCTTCCTGCTCATCGCCCTCCCCGTGGTCGCCGCCTTCTCCCACGGTCCTGCCGCTGTCGCGGCGATCACGGTCTTCGCCGTCGGATTCGAGGCCGTGCTGGCCGGCACTCCGTGCTGTGCGGGCCGCTCCGTGGGATACGTCGGGGAGCGACACTACGTGGCCAGCTACATCTCCACCGGGCTCGTCGGCATGCTCGGCACAATCCTGGCCGCCAGCCGGATGCGCCGGGAGCGCACCCTCGCCACAGTGCGCTCCGTGGCCGAGACGGCCCAGCGGGTATTACTGCGCCCGGTTCCCCGTCGCCTCGGCCAGGTCTCCATCGAGACCCTCTATCTGTCCGCCGCCGCGGAGGCGCGCATCGGCGGCGACCTCTACGAGGCCGTACCCACGACATACGGAGTGCGTCTGCTGATCGGCGATGTGCGGGGCAAGGGGCTGGTCGCGGTGGAAACGGCCGCGACGATGCTCGGCGCCTTCCGCGAGGCCGCCCACGACGAGCCCGACCTGGCCGGGGTGGCGCGCCGGGTGGAGCGGAGCATGAGCCGCAGGGCCGCGCAGCTCGAGGGCAACGAAGTGGCGGAACGCTTCGTCACCGCGGTGTTCGCCGAGATCCCGGACCGCGAGCCCGTGGTCCGCCTCGTCAACTGCGGCCACCCCTCGCCCCTGCGCATCGGTCCCGACGCGGTCACCGAGCTGGAGCCGACCGATCCCTCCCCGCCCATCAACATCGGTGTCATGATCGGGGACAGCTACCACGTGGACGTGGCGCTCTTCGCCCCCGGCGACCAGCTGCTGCTGTACACCGACGGAGTAACCGAGACCCGCGATCCCTCCGGAGCCTTCTACCCGCTCCTGGAGCGGGTCCGCTCGTGGGGCTCGCTGCCGCCCTCGGAACTCCTCGCCCATCTGCACCGGGACCTGATCGCCTTCAGCCACGGCAATCTCGACGACGACACCGCCGCCCTGGCGGCGTACCGCCTCCCCGGGGAGCCTCCGGAGTAGCCGGATCCCTCGCCGCCGCCGAGGCAGGACGTGCGGCGGGCGAGGGATCCGGGGCGAGGCGGTGCTCAGGTGCGCGGGTCAGCCGCCGCTGGACGTTTCCTTGCCGTGCGCGGCATGCCGCGGGCGGTATTTGGACGACACCTGGCCGACGAGTTCCCGAAAGCACGCCAGGGCGGTGATCGGCGGAATGCCGACGATCACCATCGAGAGCGTGGAATGCGAGGAATGGCTGATACAGAGAGCCACCGCCGTGGCGGAGGCGAGGAGGACGACCCCCCAGGACCGCCGTGCGGTCCGGTGCGACACGGCTGCGCGCAGAATGGACAGGGCCGCGACGAACCACGGCCCGTACACCGTCAGCGGCCACCACTGCGCCAAGGGCGAGGGCAGAACCGTCGAGGCGATGGCGCGCAGCTGACCGTACGAATAGGCGGTCGACCACCCCAGCAGGGCCACCGAGCACGCGGCGATCGTGGCGACCAGGATCGTGATCGGGTTGATCGGCTGGCCGCTGTCGAGGACATGGGGCGCCGGGCGGGGCCGCCGCCGCTCGCCCCGGTGGCGATGCTGTCCGTCCAGGGCGACCGGAGCGGGCTCCGAGGCGGTCACGGTGGACAGCATCTGGGCCAGTTCCTCGTCCGGGTCCCAGCCGTTCGGCGCGATGTCCGGGCCGGGGGCGCCCCAGACGGGATGCGCGTCGAGGGGGTCGGCGTCGTACGAAGGCTGCCCCAGCCCGTCGTAATCCGTTCTCAGGGAGAACTGGATGTCGTAGAGGCTTGGCTCGCCTTGAAGCCTGTCCATTCTCTAGCTCCTCCGCGCCCTCGCTCAGGCAGTTCCATTGAAAGCGCGCAGGTACTCACTTTCCATCTGACCGATCTTCTTGAGGAAGTCCTCAAGAAGGTCTGAACAACCCTTGACGCGCAGGTCGCCACTCGCCGAGTCGTGCCACATGGCCCCGGTTCCGGCGAGGGTCTGATCTTCCGGTTCGTTCCAAGTCACGATCACCTAACGAGCGCCAACCGGCCCAAGCTATGGGGCATTCGGGGGAATGAATCCCTGAAGAAACGTTCATCCAGTCCGATGACAGTACCCACCCGGCCTAATTCCCCATAGGCGTCCAACCATATATTCCCGTGAATAGCATTTCCTGCTCGTCAAGGGCGGTCGGGCGCGGACCCCTGCGACCGGCGTTCGGTTTCGCTGAGCCCTCCCAGACCCCGTAGCGCTGGTTCGACGCCGCGGCGAAGAGGCGGCAGTGGGTGATGACGGGGCAGGCGCGGCAGACGGCACGCGCCGCCTCCTCACGCTGCCGGCGCGCTCGGCCCCGCTCCCCGGAAGGCGGGAAGAACACGGAGCTGTCCCTACCGCGGCAGGCTGCGACGGCCTGCCACTCCCATACCTCCAGCGAGGGCTGGGTCCTGGTCTTCATCACACACCTCCGGGTGACGTTCGCTACAGCTGTTTCGGACAACCCGCCTACGGGGCCTCGATGTCCCGGTCACCGGCCCGCCCGGCCCGCCCGGCCGCGCCGATCGCAGATCGCGGTCGCGGATCGCGGATCAGCTCACCGCGTGCACCGCCTCTCGGGTGACGTCCGCGACCGCCTTGGGCCGCGAGACGGGGACGGCGTGCGAGGCGCCGTCGCTCTCGACCACGGTGGACCCCGCCCGCTCCGCGCGGAACCGCTCCACCTCCGGGTTGATCGCCTGGTCCGCACCGGCCCACGCTCGACAGCGAGGCGCAGGCCTTTCTCCAGCGCGGGATGGCACTGGCGATGGAGTGGGCGCCACGGGAACTTGTGGTCCCGCACGTCAGCCAGACCCTCGACAGCACCGTTGAGGAGATCAATGAGGGACTGCAGTAGCTCAAGGCGGGTCATGGCGCACACTGGGCAAAGTGGCCGTGATCGTGGATCGCCGCCTGGCCGCAGGGAAATGACGGGTCGTGGTCCGCCTTCCTCGCGGTGACGCGTGCAGCCGAGCGGCGCTTCCGTTCGCGTGTGCAGGCCCTGCGTTGAGGCACTTGGGCAGGTCGTTACCGCTGTGTCCGTTCCGGCGCCGGAGGCAGGGGGCCTCCGGACGAGCGCGCCCGGTCAAGAGCCGAGGTGCCAGCTCGGCCCGTCGCTGGCTGAACTCGACAAGAGGCCCGACGACGCACGCGTCGAGGACACCGGCTTCGCCGTGGTGGTGGGGAAGGCCGGTGAGATCCCCGGCTGAAGACGCCGATGCCGTAGCCGGTTCGTGGGTACCGGCCACGCTGAACGGAACGAGCAACGCCCATGCCGGACAGACCGCTGTTGACGTCGGCCGGGCGTGGGCATCCGTCTCAGAGCCGACGGTACTTGTCGATGTCCTCCGTAAACTCCTGGATGGCCTGTGCGGTGAGCGTCGGCCGCGTGTCAGCGATGGCGGTCATGTAGTCCTCGGTCGTGGCCGGTCGGCCCTGACGATGGGTGACTTCGCGTTCGAACGCTGCCTGTGCGCCCTTGCGGGCGGCGAATTCGATGTCGGCCGGGGTGAACAGCTCGCTCGCCCGGACGAGTTGCGCGATGTCCACCGACTCGGCGGAGGCTCTGAGATAACGGGCCCAGATTGCCGCGCGGGCGGTCGCGTCAGGCGGGCCGATGGGGATGACGTAGTCGAACCGACCCGGCCGCAGGAACGCTGCGTCGAGAGAGCGAACCGAGTTGGTGGCACAGGCCAGCAGCCGCGCGTCGTGCTCGCGGAAGAGGGGGATGAGTTTGAGCAGCTCGTTGGTCACTCCGTGCCCGGGATCGACCGCCTTTCCGGAGCGTGCACCGGCGATCTCCTCGACCTCGTCGATGAAGAGCAGAACCGAGTCCAGTTCTGCCAGGTCCGCGAAGGCCTCCCGCAGCGCCACGGCCAGGCCTTCGCTCGTGTCGGCCGCGAGCCGGGAGGGGAAGAGTTCCACGAACGGCCAGCCGAGCCGTGAGGCGACCGCTTTGGCGAAACTGGTCTTTCCGGTGCCTGGCGGGCCGAACAGGATGATCGCCTTGGGCGGGGCGACGCCGTAGCGGTCTGCCAGCGCCGGTTCGGTCAGCGGGAGTACGACACGGCGTTCGACGACCTGCTTCTCCTGCTCCATGCCGGCCATGGCGTTCCAGAGCCCCTCGGGCAGCATGCGGCCGCCCAGCGCCGCGAGGACCTCCGCGTTGGCGGTTTCAGGGGGTTCGAGTTTCTCGTAGTAGGTGAGACCGTCGCGGAACCGGTAGCCGGAGTTCTCCAGAGCCTTTGTCCCCGCGGCGCCGGCGGGAAGCAGCGCGCTGATGTGGCGCACGCCCAGTGCCCGCAGACGCCGTTCGAGATCGGAGAGGAGGGCGCTGCCGATCCCGCGCTCGCGCCAGCGGGAGGCGAGCGCCATCAGGAGGATCCACCCCCGCTTTCCGTACGCCTGTGCCACGGCCATGCCGACCAGTTCGTCGCCGACAACTGCGACGACCGCCGTCTGTCCAGCCTTGGCCGCCGTCATGACCTCGGAAACCGCGAACACCTGGTCCTCGTCGGCCCGGCGGCTCTGATCCCAGATGTCGATGGCCTGGTCAAGATCGTCTTCGTGATAGTCACGCAGGTGCCAAGCAGGCATCGCCACCACCTCACACGGCGCGGGGGTCCCATTGTTCCCTCCGAAGCGCTGCGTGACGAACCCAGGCGGGCTCCAGGCGGGCCGCCGGGTTCATAAGAGTGGCATGAGCGTGACAGAACGGCGGCCTTGCCGGCGTGGAGGCAACAATCGGTGCGCTTCTCGCGGTGGCCGGCGACCGCAGGGCCGGTTGGGCGGGCACGGAATCGCCTGGACCCCTCGCGCGTTGAGGGGGGTGGGAAGCCGGTGGTGTGCGAGCCGAGTAGCCCGAGTGACCGAGCTGACAGATATTGGAGGGCCGCAATGGCTGCGCAGACGCAGAGGGCCGTGCTTGCGGGCGGATGCTTCTGGGGGATGGAGGAGCTGATCCGCCGACTCCCGGGCGTGACGGCGACCCGGGTCGGATACACCGGGGGGGACGTGCCGAATGCGACGTACCGTAACCACGGCACGCACGCGGAGGCCATTGAGATCCTTTTCGACCCAGAGAAGACCGACTTCCGCGCGATCCTGGAGTTTTTCTTCCAGATCCACGACCCGAGCACCAAGAACCGCCAGGGCAACGACATCGGCCTCAGCTACCGCTCGGCGATTTACTACGTGGATGACGAGCAGAAGCGGATCGCCGAGGAAACGATCGCGGATGTGGACGCCTCCGGACTGTGGCCCGGCAAGGTCGTCACCGAGGTAGAGCCTGTCGGCCCCTTCTGGGAGGCCGAGCCCGAGCATCAGGACTACCTGCAGCGTTACCCGGACGGCTACACCTGCCACTTCCCGCGCCCAGGATGGCGGCTGCCCGCCCGGTGACCCGGCGAGATAAGCGGTGAGCCCGGCATGGAGATCGGGTAAGTCCTCGTAACGAAGAACCTGTTGTGGTCGTCGGGATCGTTCCGGGCGCCGGTGGGCGGCATGCTTCGGGGTCCTGCCTCAGTGGGGCAGCGTCGCCGGGCTGCCCCCGTTCGCCTCGTACCCCGCCACCGCCAGGGCTCGGTAGACCGCGTAGTCCGCGGCCGGGTCGGCGGTCAGGGTCCAGGGGAGCGCGCCCACGTGCCCGTCTACGTGGACCAGCTGGGCCATCGCCTCGCCCCAGCGTTCGCCGCGGACGAGGAAGAACACCAGGAGGTGGCGGACATGCGCGAGCATCGGGTCGTCGGGGCGGGCCGAGTGGACCGCGTGGAGCGCGCCGTGGACCGCCTTCGTCACGACCTCGCTGCGGTAGAAGCTGCTGACCAGGTGCACCTCGGGCAGGTGCTCGAAGACCGCGAAAAGGGGCATCGCAGCCAGCAGCGAGCCGTGGGGTGCCCGGGCCGCGGCCGCCTCGGCGAAGGAGTACGCCTGCTCCCGTGAGCCGTGCCACTTCTCGCACCAGTAGTGCAGGGCCGCGAGGTGCGCTCCCATGTGGGCGGGCGCGCGGTCCAGGATCTTCAGCCACAGCTGCTCGAACTCGGGCCGGGGGTAGGCCAGCCCGCGGGCGACGGACAGCTCGACGATGTACGGGACGGGGTCGCCGGGGGCCAGCAGGGCCGCCTCCCCGCACGCCGATCTGGCCTCCTCCATGATGATCCGGAACTCGTCCGTCCCCGGCGTCGACGTACGCCACGCCTGCTGCACCAGGAACTCCGCGTGCACGGCCGCGCCGCCCGCGTCCTTGGGGGCCTCGGCCCGCCACACCCGCAGCCACTGGCCGCCCGGCGTCTCGCTCACACCGCCGGGCCGCTGCTGCAGCTCCAGCGACGCGGCTCCCGCGAAGGCCTGCACGCGCTGCCAGCGGGTCTCGCCCTCCGTCTCGGTGCCGGCCAGGAGCTGCGCGGCCGCGCGGTAGTCCTGGGTGCGCTGCACCACGTCCAGGACGTCCAGCAGGTCCTGGTCCGGGCCGGGCATCCGGATGTCCAGCTCCTCCTGGCGCACGAAGCCGTAGTTCGCCGGGTCCGCCGCGTCCGGGTCGCCGGGCGCGACCTGCTGGATGCCCGAGCGCCTGCGCATGAAGACGGGCAGCAGAACCATGCTGAAGAGGGCCAGCGCCATCAGGAGCCAGAGAATCGCCATGGCTCAAGCGAACCAGACGGGTCCGGCACTGTGCCAACCCGGTCGCGGAACCTGTGGAAAACCCACCGCCCGGCCTGGAAACCCACCGCCCCGCCCGGCCACCGGCCCACCGCGCCACCCACCCCCCGGCCCACCGCGCCGCCCGCCCACCGCCGGCCTTCCGGCCGCGCGCGTCATCCCGGCCGCGGGCGCACTACCCTCGGTGCTCATGAGCGACAGGCACATCAGCGAACACTTCGAGACCCTCGCCATCCACGCGGGGAACACCGCCGACCCCCTCACCGGTGCGGTCGTCCCGCCGATCTACCAGGTCTCCACCTACAAGCAGGACGGTGTCGGCGGCCTGCGCGGCGGCTACGAGTACAGCCGCAGCGCCAACCCCACCAGGACCGCCCTGGAGGAGAACCTCGCCGCCCTGGAGGGCGGCCGCCGCGGCCTCGCGTTCGCGTCCGGACTGGCGGCCGAGGACTGCCTGTTGCGTACGCTGCTCCGCCCCGGCGACCACGTGGTCATCCCGAACGACGCGTACGGCGGTACGTTCCGCCTCTTCGCCAAGGTGGTCTCCCGGTGGGGCGTGGAATGGTCGGTCGCCGACACCAGCGATCCGTCCTCCGTACGAGCCGCCCTCACCCCGAAGACCAAGGCCGTGTGGGTGGAGACCCCCTCCAACCCGCTGCTCGGCATCACCGACATCGCCGCCGTCGCTCAGATCGCCCGTGACGCGGGCGCCCGGCTCGTCGTCGACAACACCTTCGCGACCCCTTACCTCCAGCAGCCGCTGTCGCTCGGCGCGGATGTCGTCGTGCACTCCCTGACCAAGTACATGGGCGGCCACTCCGACGTCGTCGGCGGCGCGCTGATCGTGAAGGACCAGGAGCTGGGCGAGGAGCTGGCCTACCACCAGAACGCGATGGGAGCGGTCGCCGGCCCCTTCGACTCCTGGCTCGTGCTGCGCGGCACCAAGACGCTCGCCGTCCGCATGGACCGGCACAGCGAGAACGCGACGAAGATCGCCGACATGCTCACCCGGCACGCGCGCGTGACGAGCGTGCTCTACCCGGGCCTGCCGGAGCACCCCGGTCACGAGGTGGCCGCGAAGCAGATGAAGGCGTTCGGCGGCATGATCTCCTTCCGGGTCGAGGGCGGCGAGGAGGCGGCCGTCGAGGTCTGCAACCGCGCCAAGGTGTTCACTCTCGGTGAATCCCTCGGTGGCGTCGAGTCGCTGATCGAGCACCCGGGGCGCATGACGCACGCGTCCGCGGCCGGCTCGGCCCTGGAGGTGCCCTCCGACCTGGTCCGCCTGTCCGTGGGCATCGAGAACGCCGACGACCTCCTGGAGGACCTGAAGCAGGCCCTCGGCTAGGTCCGGGCGTCGCACGCCCGTCGTCGCCCGGATGGCGGGCCCGCGGCCCGGTGCCGTCGTCACCCGGAGGGCGGGTCAGGGGCCCGGTCTCACCAGTTGCTGATCGGTGGAGTCGTCGTCGAGGGCGGCTCCACCCACGGGCGCGCCAGCGAGGCCCAGACCGCGAAGGCGACGGCCGCGGCGAACAGGGCGAGCCAGAGCAGGCGGCGCGCCACGGTCCGGCGGCGCAGCATACGGCTGCCCCGCCGGACCGCCTCCGCGTGGAGTCCGGGCGGTACCGGGGGCGGCGTCCGCTCCAGCAGCCGCCGTGCGGCGGCCTCCCGCTCGGCCAGGTTCACCGGCGCCCTCCGTTCCGCCTCCGGTCCCTCCGCGCCGCCGCGCCCCTCACGACGGGGCCACCTCCGCCCCCAGTGCCGCCCGTGCCGGGTGCAGCAGCGTCGCCGTCGCCCGGGTGCAGATCGTCCGGACCCGTTCGGCGGACAGGCCCAGCAGTGCCGCCGTCTGTTCCTCGGCGACACCTTCGTAGAGCCTGAGTACGAGGATCAGCCGCTCCTGGGGCGTCAGGTCCGCGAGCACGCTGCCCGGGTCCGGCCGGTGCCGGCCGAGGGGTCCGTACCGGTGCCACGCACTGTGCGCGAAGCGGGTGGCCAGTCGGCGGCGGGCCCGGTCGTAGGGGTCCTCGCCGCGCAGCCGGTCCCAGGAGGCGTACGTCTCGGCGAGAGCCAAGGTCAGCAGGCGCCGCGCGTGCGGGTTGTCCTCAGGGGCCTCGGCGGTCAGCAGGGTGGCGGCATGCAGCAGCCGCCCGGCCGCACCCGCGACGAACGCCTGGAACTCCCGGGCCCGGCGGACGTCCTGGGACACTTGCCGTTCTCGCACCGCGCCTCCTGCCTGAGGGCGACCCTGAAGGGAAGAGGGTCCGTCGTGTGCGGCGGCGGTCGCACACACGACCAGGGGGGCGTGAACGGCGCGCCGACCGCGTACGACGGGGACCCGGTCTCATGGGAAACCGGCCGCGCTCCGGGGTCAAGAGCCTGGGCGCGCCCGTACGCGCGCGTGTCGCCGTACGGGCGGGGGACGTGCCCCCCGGGGGTCAGGAAGCCGGCTGTGACTCCGTCACCGGGCCGCCCTGGGCGGCCTGCCGGGCGGAGAGGGCGACGTTGAACCGCGTGAGGAGGGAGCAGAACGCCTCGCGCTCCTGCGGCGTCCAGTCGTGGGTCAGTTCGGCCATCAACTGACGCCTGGAGGCCCGGACTTCCTCCAGACGGGACAGCCCGCGCGGGGAGAGCTGGAGCACCACCGCGCGACCGTCCTCCGGGTGCGAGGTGCGCTTGACGAGACCGGTGTCGACCAGCGGGGCCACCTGCCGGGTGACCGTCGACGAGTCGATGCCCATGCTCGCCGCGAGCGCCTTGACGCCCATCGGGCCCTCCTTGTCGAGGCGGTTGAGCAGCAGGTACGCGGCGCGGTCCATGGAGTTGCGCACCTGCCCGACCCCGCCGAGCCGCGTCTGTTCGGCGCGGCGTGCGAACACCGCGACCTCGTGCTGCAGCGTGTCCAGGAGACCGGGATCACCGACGGTCGTCATGTCCATCGACATATCAGGTGTTGTGGGCATGGCCGGGGGCTCACTTCATGCGTGGGGAGCTGGGTTGGGGGACAGGGTACGCGGCCCGGGGGCGGGCCGTACCGGCGCTGGGCAAACCCGTCCCGCGCCTTGGTCACACCCGCTGCGGACGGGCGTGAACTGCGAGACTGGTGACCATGAGCTACAGCACGGCCGACTCCCCGCCGACGGTGACGCTGGACGACGTCCGGGGTGCCCAGAAGATGCTCTCGGGCGTGGCGCGTGTCACCGCCATGGAGGGCAGCAGGCATCTGTCCCAGCTGGTCGGCGCGCAGGTGCACCTCAAGTGCGAGAACCTCCAGCGCACGGGGTCCTTCAAGCTGCGCGGGGCGTATGTGCGGATCGCCGGTCTGCTCCCCGAGGAGCGGGCCGCCGGGGTGGTGGCCGCCAGCGCCGGGAACCACGCGCAGGGCGTGGCGCTGGCGTCGTCGCTGCTCGGGGTGCACGCCACGGTGTTCATGCCGAAGGGCGCGCCCCTGCCGAAGATCAGCGCCACGCAGGAGTACGGCGCCGAGGTGCGCCTGCACGGCCAGGTGGTCGACGAGACGCTGGCCGCCGCACAGGAGTACGCGGCCGAGACCGGGGCGGTGTTCATCCACCCCTTCGACCACCCCGACATCATCGCGGGCCAGGGCACGGTCGGCCTGGAGATCCTGGAGCAGTGCCCGGAGGTGCGCACGATCGTCGTAGGGGTCGGCGGCGGCGGGCTCGCCGCCGGGATCGCGGTCGCGGTGAAGGCGCTGCGGCCGGATGTGCGGATCGTCGGTGTGCAGGCGGAGGGCTCGGCGGCGTATCCGCTCTCGCTGGCGGCCGGTCGTCCCGTGGCGATCGAGAACCCGGCGACCATGGCCGACGGCATCAAGGTCGGCCGGCCGGGTGATGTGCCGTTCGGGATCGTCGGCGAACTGGTGGACGAGGTCCGCACGGTCACCGAGGACCAGCTGTCCGCCGCGCTGCTGCTGTGTCTGGAGCGGGCCAAGCTGGTGGTCGAGCCGGCCGGTGCCAGCCCCGTCGCGGCCCTGCTGAGCGGGCTGGGCCCGGTCGAGGGCCCGGTCGTGGGGGTGCTGTCCGGCGGCAATGTCGACCCGGTGCTGCTCCAGCGCGTCCTGCGGCACGGCATGGCCGCGCAGGGCCGCTACCTGGCCGTCCGTCTGCGCCTGACGGACCGGCCGGGGGCGCTGGCCACGCTGCTAGGGGTGCTGTCGGCGGCGGACGCCAACGTCCTCGACGTGAGCCATGTACGGACCGACCCACGTCTCGGGCTCACCGAGGCTGAGGTGGAGCTTCACCTGGAGACGAAGGGTCCGGCCCACTGCGCCGAGGTCGGCCGTGCCCTGCGCGACGCCGGCTACACGGTGATCTACTGAGGCGCCTCGAGGGGTTTCCTCGTGAGCCTCGGCCTGATCACGGGGCGCCGGACGGCCCGCCGCCGGTGATGCCCGCCTGCCAGGCGATCTTGGCGGCCTGTAGCCGACCGCGCACGCCGAGCTTGCCGTAGATGCTGTGCAGGTGGTCCTTGGCCGTCTCGGGACTGATGGTGAGGTTCCGCGCGATCTCCGCGTTGGAGAGACCGTCACCGGCGAGCGCGAGTACTTCCAGCTCCCGCGCCGAGAGGGCGTCCAGCAGGGTCCGGGCCTCGGTCCGGGCCCGGCACCCGCACGACGCGCAGGGGCGCACGCCGACGGCACCCCGGCCCGGCCCCGGCTCCGGCAGGCAGCCGCCCCGGACGACGGTCCGGGCGTCCGCGAGCAGCAGTACGGCCGGCGACACGCGGGCTTCCGCGATGCGCCGTAACGCCCCGAACGCCTCGCTTCCCCTTGCGTAGCTCACGATCAGCACGTCCGGCAGTGCACCGCACAACGGCGCCACGTCGTGCCTGTGCTCGGCGGCGGCGTCGCCGCGACGGTCCGCGCCCAGAACGGTCCGGAGCTGCTCGCTTTGACGTGGGCTCCGGGCAACAAGGCCGATGGTTATCACGCGTATCCCCCTGGTCGGAGAGGTGCTGCGCGGTGTGCCGCGCGGTCACCAACGCACGCGGGTCAGGCGTGCATCCGAATCACGACTGTAGGGGGTGGGCTTCGAACGGGAGGTGATGATCCGGTGAATGCGTCCTCTGAGCTCGCGGGGGCTCGCCCGGCCGGTACGTGCCCGGATCAAGATCCCCTGAGCGGGGGATGTCGGCGGGGCCTTTCCGACTCGGATGATGCAGGAGCAACCCCCGGGGGCACACAGGTGCCTCCGGTACCGATGCGACAGGGGGAAAACGATGCTCAAGCGACGGATGGGTGCTGTGGCCGCGGCGGTCGCCACGGGAGCCCTGCTGACCGGAGCGCCCCAGGCGATGGCCGCGACCCAGGCCTACGAGCTGGACGCGTGGGCACCGAAGGTCTACGCGCACGAGGTCGTCGCCAGTGCTCACTACGCGGGCTACAAGAGGGTCTGTGTCTCCCTCCTGGGTGAGACGCTCGAGGGCTGGGTCGAGCTGAAGAACAACTGTGTAAACGTCTCGCCCAGCTCCGTGGGGAGCGTGGTCGCCTCCGTGAAGTGCCCCACCCGGGGAGCGTTCAAGACCTGGGTGATCGGGACCAGGCCGAACGGCCACGGCGACGTGAAGGACACCGGCGGGGTCTACCTCGAGTGCAGGAGGTGAGGCGGCCGTTCCCGGTCGCCCGGACGCGGTCGCCCGCCGCATGAGGGGACCCCGGTGCCATGGCACCGGGGTCCCCTCGTGTCCTGGTCTCAGCCGGAGTACGGCTCGGCCTTCAGGATCCTCACTGTGGCCTTCTTGCCGTTCGGCAGCTCGTACTCGGCGTCCTCGCCGACCTTCTTGCCGTTCACGCCCGTCCCCAGCGGGGACTGCGGCGAGTAGGTCTCGATGTCGGAGCTCGCGTACTCGCGGGACGCCAGCAGGAAGGTCAGGGTGTCGTCCTCGTCACCGTCGAAGGCGATGGTGACGACCATGCCCGGCGCCACGGCACCGTCGGCTGCCGGAGCCTCGCCGACCTTGGCGTTCTCCAGGAGCTGGGTCAGCTGGCGCACACGGAGCTCCTGCTTGCCCTGCTCCTCCTTGGCCGCGTGGTACCCGCCGTTCTCACGCAGGTCGCCCTCCTCGCGCGCGGCGGCGATCTTTGCGGCGATCTCCGAGCGCGCGGGACCAGAAAGGTACTCCAGCTCGGCCTTGAGCTGGTTGTACGCCTCCTGGGTCAGCCAGGTGACGTTCTCGCTGGTCTGGGTCACAGGTGCTCCTCGTCGGTACTGGGAATACAAAGCATCGCCCTACCCAGAAGAATGTGCCTTCACGGATGGGCGAAACCACGAGCCTAACAATTCAGCGGCGAAAGGGGGAGGACATAAGCCATCAGAATTACATCAACGCAGGTCAGCAGCTACATGACACGGTGATGTCAGCCCGCGTGGCAGCCGAGCAGCTCCGCCGTGGTCCCCGGGGCCGTCGTACGGAGCGTGACCACCTTGTCGATGCGGGTGGCGTGTCCGCCGAACCGGAAGTCCGCGCGGCCCACCTCGGCGCCGTCCGCCGACTGGGAGCGCAGGGTGCAGTAACCGGCGGTGTCCGCGTCCTTGCGGACCTCGAGATGGATCTTGACCGTGTCGTGCGCGGCCTCGAAGCTGATCACCTCGGCGCTGATCCTGCTCTGGGCCACGTAGTGGTACGCGAACCAGCCGATGAGCGCGAGCAGCAGGGCGCCCAGCACACCGCCGGCGATCCTGAGCGTACGGTCGGCGCGCTCGTCCGCGGAGCGGCCGTAGCGGCCCTCGGGCAGCCGCGTGCTCGCCGTACTCATGACCGTCCTCTCGGCAGGAACCGGGACGTACGTCCCGGAGGGGGCGCTCCGGGACCGGACCCGGAATTATTCGCCCCCCGATTCGGTCACTATAGAAGCCGCCCATCGCGCCGATTCACATGGGCGCCGACTTGCCGACTTACTGAGGATCGAGTCTTGACTGACCAACTGCGACTGATGGCCGTCCACGCCCACCCCGACGACGAGTCGAGCAAGGGCGCGGCCACCATGGCGAAGTACGTGTCCGAGGGGGTGGACGTGCTGGTGGTGACCTGCACGGGCGGGGAACGCGGCTCCATCCTCAACCCGAAGCTCCAAGGCGACGCCTACATCCAGGAGCACATCCACGAGGTGCGCAAGAAGGAGATGGACGAGGCCCGCGAGATCCTGGGTGTCAAGCAGGAGTGGCTCGGCTTCGTCGACTCCGGCCTCCCGGAGGGCGACCCGCTGCCTCCGCTGCCGGAGGGCTGCTTCGCCCTGGAGGACGTCGACAAGGCGGCCGGCGAGCTGGTCCGCAAGATCCGCGCGTTCCGTCCGCAGGTGATCACCACCTATGACGAGAACGGCGGCTACCCGCACCCCGACCACATCATGACCCACAAGATCTCGATGGTGGCCTTCGAGGACGCGGCGGACACCGAGAAGTACCCGGAGGCGGAGTTCGGTCCGGCGTGGCGGCCGCTGAAGCTCTACTACAACCAGGGCTTCAACCGCCCGCGTACCGAGGCGCTGCACGAGGCGATGCTCGAGCGCGGCCTGGAGTCGCCCTACGGGGACTGGCTGAAGCGGTGGGACGAGTTCGAGCGTGTCGAGCGCACCCTGACCACCCACGTGCCGTGCGCGGACTTCTTCGAGATCCGCGACAAGGCTCTGATCGCGCACGCCACGCAGATCGACCCCGACGGCGGCTGGTTCCGCGTCCCGATGGAGTTGCAGAAGGCGGTCTGGCCGACGGAGGAGTACGAGCTGGCGAAGTCGCTCGTGGACACCTCCCTGCCGGAGGACGACCTCTTTGCAGGCATCCGCTAGCCCTGAGGGACAATGCCTGACATGAGCGCAAGCGTGAGCCTGGCAGTGACGCATCTGGTCCCCCTCGCCGAGGTGGACCAGAACAAGGTCACCCCCGGCGTCCTCGGCTTCATCGTCTTCGCGGTGATGGCACTGGCCGTGTGGGGTCTGATGAAGTCCATGAACAAGCACATGCGCAAGGTCGACTTCGAGGAGGCCGACGCCTCCGGCGAGGGAGCCGCGCGGAAGGACCAGGACGCGGCCGAGGCCGCGCCCAGGGCCCGGCGGGGCTGATCGGCCTCCGTTGTCCCGGCCCGCGGTGCCCTGGACGGTCTCGGCCGGCCGGCGCCGCCGGGCCGCTTCGCCGTGCCGGGGCGCGACCGGCCGTTTCGCGGTTCTCCGCGGTCCGCGACGCCGTGGGAGAGTGGGGGAGTGAACCGACTGGCCCATGAGACGTCCCCGTACCTGCTCCAGCACGCAGACAACCCCGTCGACTGGTGGCCCTGGTCGGCCGAGGCCTTCGACGAGGCGCGCAGGCGGAACGTGCCCGTCCTGCTGAGCGTCGGCTACAGCAGCTGCCACTGGTGCCACGTCATGGCGCACGAGTCCTTCGAGGACCCGGAGACCGCCGGCTATCTCAACGAGCACTTCGTCAGCGTCAAGGTCGACCGCGAGGAACGCCCGGACGTCGACGCCGTCTACATGGAGGCCGTCCAGGCGGCCACCGGCCAGGGCGGCTGGCCCATGACCGTCTTCCTCACCCCGGACGCCGAGCCGTTCTACTTCGGCACCTACTTCCCACCCTCCCCCCGGCACGGGATGCCGTCCTTCCGGCAGGTCCTCCAGGGCGTCCATCAGGCGTGGACCGACCGCCGGGAGGAGGTGGCCGAGGTCGCCGGGAAGATCGTGCGGGACCTCGCCGGACGGGAGTTCCCGTACGGCGACACCCGCGCCCCCGGGGAGGAGGAGCTCGCCCAGGCCCTGCTCGGCCTCACCCGTGAGTACGACCCGCAGCGCGGCGGCTTCGGCGGCGCCCCCAAGTTCCCGCCGTCCATGGTCCTGGAGTTCCTGCTGCGCCACCACGCCCGCACCGGCTCCCAGGGTGCCCTCCAGATGGCTCAGGACACCTGCGAGCGCATGGCGCGCGGTGGCCTCTACGACCAGCTCGGCGGCGGCTTCGCCCGCTACTCCGTGGACCGCGACTGGGCCGTGCCGCACTTCGAGAAGATGCTGTACGACAACGCCCTGCTGTGCCGCGTGTACGCGCACCTGTGGCGTGCGACCGGCTCCGAGCAGGCCCGCCGGGTGGCCCTGGAGACCGCCGACTTCATGGTGCGCGAACTGCGCACGGCCGAGGGCGGGTTCGCCTCCGCGCTCGACGCCGACAGCGACGACGGAACCGGCCGGCACGTCGAGGGCGCCTTCTACGTGTGGACGCCCGCGCAGCTCGCCGAGGTCCTCGGCCCGGAGGACGCCGAACTCGCCGCCGAGTACTTCGGCGTCACGCAGGAGGGCACCTTCGAGCAGGGCGCCTCCGTGCTCCGCCTTCCCCAGAGCGAGGGCGTGTTCGACGCGCACAGGGTCGAGTCGATCAGGCGCCGCCTCTTCGAGGCCCGGGCCGGGCGCCCCGCCCCGGGGCGTGACGACAAGGTGGTCGCCGCCTGGAACGGCCTCGCCGTCGCCGCCCTCGCGGAGACGGGCGCGTACTTCGACCGCCCCGATCTCGTGGACGCCGCGATCGGCGCGGCCGACCTGCTGGTACGGCTGCACATGGACGAGCACGCCCGGCTCGCCCGTACGTCGAAGGACGGCCGGGTGGGGGCCAACGCGGGCGTGCTGGAGGACTACGCCGACGTCGCCGAGGGTTTCCTCGCCCTCGCCTCCGTCACCGGGGAGGGCGTCTGGCTGGACTTCGCCGGACTTCTGCTCGACCAGGTGCTCACGGGGTTCACCGACGAGAGCGGGGCGCTGTACGACACCGCCGCCGACGCCGAGAAGCTCATCCGCCGCCCCCAGGACCCCACCGACAACGCCGCCCCCTCCGGCTGGACCGCCGCCGCCGGGGCCCTGCTGTCGTACGCCGCCCAGACCGGCTCCGAGCCCCATCGCACCGCGGCGGAGCGGGCGCTCGGCGTCGTCAAGGCGCTCGGCCCGCGGGTGCCCCGCTTCATCGGCTGGGGGCTCGCCGTCGCGGAGGCGCTCCTGGACGGGCCGCGGGAGATCGCGATCGTCGGCCCGGCTCTCGAGGACCCGGCGACCAGGACCCTGCACCGCACGGCGCTCCTGGGCACCGCTCCGGGAGCGGTGGTGGCCGTGGGCACTCCGGAGAGTGATGAGTTCCCGCTCCTCGTTGACCGGATTCTGGCCAATGGTGAATCGACCGCATATGTCTGCCGCAACTTCACCTGTGATGTGCCGACCACGGATCCCGAGCGGCTCCGCAGGGCGCTGAGCGGCTGAAACGCGCCATGGAACGCGTCGTTCCATACGCCTGAATTGCGCGTGTGTTCGGGGTAGATCCCTGTAGGAGGGTGACCGTTCCGAAACAAGCTATTTATCGGAAGAGCTCCCCAACTTCACAGTTCCCACTTAGTCTCTCCACGGTGAAGCGACAGGAGTGACGCGCTGTCGCGATCAGGGGGTTCTGGGGATCTGGGGGGATCTTTCCTTGCTGACGTCTGTCTTCATCGCTGCCGTTTCGCTGGCGCTGTTCTGGATGGCCGCATTCACCCTGTGGTGGCAGATGCACGCGTGGCGCACGCCCGAGGTGCTGGCCTCCACCCGGTTCCGCAGTCCGGACGGCGCCGAGCATCTGTCGTTCTCGCTGCTGCTGCCCGCGAGACACGAACAAGCCGTCCTGGACCACACGATCCAGCGCCTGCTGGAGTCCAGCCACGCAGACTTCGAGATCATCGTGATCGTGGGGCACGACGACCCGGAGACCGCCGAGGTCGCCCGTGAGGCCGCAGCCCGCGACGGGCGCGTCCGCGTCGTCGTCGACCACCACGAGAAGAAGAACAAGCCGAAGGCCATGAACACGGCGCTGCCGCACTGCCGCGGTGATGTCGTCGGGGTCTTCGACGCCGAGGACCAGGTCCATCCGGAGCTGCTCGCCCATGTCGACCACGCGTTCCGCACCACGGGCGCCGACGTCGTCCAGGGCGGGGTGCAGCTCATCAACTTCCACTCCAGCTGGTACAGCCTGCGCAACTGCCTGGAGTACTTCTTCTGGTTCCGCTCCCGGCTGCATCTGCACGCGCAGAAGGGATTCATCCCGCTCGGCGGCAACACCGTCTTCGTACGGACGGACGTGCTGAGGGAGAGCGACGGATGGGACCCCGACTGCCTGGCCGAGGACTGTGACCTGGGGGTCCGGCTGTCCAGCGTCGGCAAGAAGGTCGTCGTCGCCTACGACTCCGACATGGTGACCCGTGAGGAGACCCCCGGCTCGCTGATGTCGCTGCTCAAGCAGCGCACCCGCTGGAACCAGGGCTTCCTCCAGGTCTACCGCAAGAAGGACTGGAAACAGCTCCCCGGCCTCGGCCGGCGGATGCTCGCCCGCTACACCCTGATGACGCCGTTCCTCCAGGCCTTCTCCGGCGTCATCATCCCGCTCAACGCGGGCGTGGCCCTCTTCCTGGACGTGCCGGTCGGCGTCGCCTTCCTCACCTTCCTGCCGCTCGTCACGGCGGCGGTCACCTTCGTCTTCGAGGTGGTCGGGCTGCACGACTTCGGCAAGCAGTACGGGCTGCGCGTCCGCTTCGTCCACTATGTGAAGCTCATCGTGGGCGGTCCCTTCTATCAGGTGCTCCTCGCGGGCGCCGCTGTCCGTGCCGTCTGGCGCGAGCAGCGCGGCCGCAACGACTGGGAGCTGACCAGCCACGTCGGCGCGCATCTGCCCACGGCCGCCGTGATCCGCGAGACGCGAGAGGACGTTCCCGCGTGACCTCCACTCTTCCCGCGGCGACCGGCACCAAGGTCCCCGCGCAGGACACACCTGTCCCCGAAACCGTTCCCGTCGCCCCTCCGGCTTTCCGTTTCCGCAGCTCACGGCCGGATCTGGTGCTGTGCGGGGTACTCCTCGCGGCGATCCTCACGGTGCAGGGCTGGAACATCGCCGACTACCCGACCCTCAGCGACGACGAGGGCACCTACCTCGCGCAGGCCTGGGCCGTGCAGAGCGGCCACGGGCTCGCCCACTACACGTACTGGTACGACCACCCGCCGCTCGGCTGGATCCAGTTGGCCCTGCTGACCTGGCTGCCCTCCCGCTTCGACCCCTCACTGATGACGGTCGGCAGCATGCGGCCGGCGATGCTGCTGGTGAGCGCGGTGAGCGCGATCCTCGTGTACGTCCTCGCCCGGCGCCTGAGGCTGCCCCTCTGGGCGGCGGGGCTCGCCGTGGTCCTGTTCGGGCTCTCGCCGCTGTCGGTGGTGCTCCAGCGCGAGATCTTCCTCGACAACATCGCGGTGATGTGGACGCTCCTGGCGTTCACCCTGGCCGCGTCCCCGAGCCGTCACCTCTGGCACCACTTCGGCGCGGGACTCGCCGCCGCGGCCGGTGTCCTCACCAAGGAGACGATGCTCGTCGTCCTGCCCGCCGTCTTCCTCACCATGTGGCGCCACAGCCACCGCGACACCCGCAAGTTCGCGCTCACCGGCGCGGTCACGGCGTGCGCCCTGATCGGACTGTCGTACCCGCTCTTCGCCCTGCTCAAGGGCGAGTTGCTGCCGGGAGCGGGCCATGTCTCGCTGTGGGACGGCATCACCTACCAGATGAGCCGCGCCGGTTCCGGATTCCTCCTCGACCCGGGCTCCGGCTCGTACGGCGTACTGCACTCCTGGCTGTACTACGACCGGGTCCTGCCGCTCGGCGGTCTCGCCGGAGCACTGCTGCTCCTGCTCACCTGGCGCTGGTCGGTCACCGCACGCGCGCTGGCCGGACCGGCGCTCGCCGTCGCGATCCTCACCCTGGTCGCGATGCGGCCGGGCGGCTATCTGCCCGCGATGTACGTCATCCAGGCCCTCCCGTTCCTCGCGCTGGTCCTGGCGGGCGCCGCCGCGAGCGTCGCCCACGCGGTGCTGCACAGGCGGCGCGGCGGCACCGAGCGGCCCCACGTCACCTGGGTGCGGTACGCCGTGGCGGCGCTGCTCGTGGCCGGGGCCGGGGCGTATGTCGTGCCCCGCTGGTACGACGGCGACCGCACCGCCGTCACGGCCGACGCCAATGCCTCCTACCGGGCCGCCTCCCACTGGCTCACCAGCGAGGTGAAGGACCCGCAGGACACCCGGGTCCTCGTCGACGACGCTCTCTGGCTCGACCTCGTCCACGCCGGGTACCGGCCCGGGCTCGGCGCCATCTGGTTCTACAAGGCCGATCTGGACCCCGCGGTGACCAGGACCATGCCGCGCGGCTGGCGCGACCTCGACTACGTGGTCGCCTCCCCGACCGTCCGGCGCGACGCGGTCGACCTGCCGGGCGTCATGGCCGCGATGAAGCACTCCACACCGGTCGCCACCTTCGGCACCGGCCCCGACCGGATCGAGATCCGCAAGGTAGGCAAGGCCGCGGGAGGCGACCGATGAGCCATGAATCCACCGTCCCCGGCGAGCTGGGCGATCCGGCGGTACGCGCGGCCGAAGTGCCCGAACCGGGCGCCGTGACCATCGTCGTACCGACCTTCAACGAGTCGGCCAACATCCGCGAACTGCTGCGCCGGATCAGCCTGTCGGTACCGACCCGGCTGCCCTGCGAGGTGGTCTTCGTCGACGACTCCACCGACGACACCCCCGAGGTGATCCGCCGCGAGGCGCAGGACTGCCCGTTCCCCGTCACCGTGCTGCACCGGGACGAGCCGGCCGGGGGGCTCGGCGGGGCCGTGGTGGAGGGCATGAAGGCGGCCGGCTCCGACTGGATCGTCGTCATGGACGGAGACCTCCAGCATCCGCCGTCCCTGGTACCGGAGTTGATCGGCGCCGGGGAGCGGACGCACTCCGGGCTGGTCGTCGCCTCCCGCTACATCGACGGCGGCAGCCGCGCCGGGCTCGCGGGCGGCTACCGCATCGCTGTCTCCCGCTGCGCGACCTGGCTCACCAAGTCGCTGTTCCCGCGCAGGCTGCGCGGCATCAGCGACCCGATGAGCGGCTTCTTCGCCATCCGCCGCAGCGCGGTCACCGCGGAGGTCCTCCAGCCGCTCGGCTACAAGATCCTCCTCGAGCTGGCCGTGCGCAGCAGACCGCGCCGGGTCACCGAGGTGCCGTTCGTCTTCCAGGACCGGTTCGCGGGCGAGTCCAAGTCGACCGCGCAGGAGGGATTGCGCTTCCTGCGCCATCTGGCCGGGCTGCGCAGCGCCTCGCCGATCGCGCGCATGGTCGCCTTCGGACTGATCGGCGCCTCCGGGTTCGTACCGAACCTGGTGGGCCTGTGGGCGCTCACCCGGCTCGGTCTGCACTACGTGCCCGCGGAGATCCTCGCCAACCAGCTGGGTGTGGCCTGGAACTTCCTGCTCATGGAACAGCTGCTGTTCCGCGAGCGCCGCCGCCACCGCCTCTGGTGGGACCGGGCGGGGCGGT
Organism: Streptomyces sp. NPDC047079; assembly: GCF_040643755.1. Taxonomy (NCBI): domain Bacteria; kingdom Bacillati; phylum Actinomycetota; class Actinomycetes; order Kitasatosporales; family Streptomycetaceae; genus Streptomyces; species Streptomyces sp. NPDC047079. The sequence continues at coordinate 142,725 of NZ_JBEYUZ010000002.1, read as the reverse complement.
TCGCGCTGCTCGCCAACGCCGATCTGGTGCTGCGCATCCCGCTGATCGCACTGCTCGTGCACGAGTTCGGGACGGGTGCGCTGCCGGCCACCGCGCTGGCGCTGGTGATGACGTTCGTCCTGCGCTTCGTGGGCACCGAAGCGCTGGTCTATCTGCCGCGCCGGGGCCGGGGGGCCCGGGGCAGCGGCGGCGCCGACGAGTCGAGGCCCGCCGCGGGCGGGAGCCGTACAGCGAGGAGGACCGTGTGAAGACCGTTCGCAGACTCCGCCCACTCCACAGACGCCGGACCGCCCTGCTGGCCGTGACCGGCCTGACCATGGGCCTGCTGCTCACCTCGCCGCAGCCCGCCTCCGCCGCCAACCTCGTCAAGAACCCCGGCTTCGAGACCGCCGGCACCGACGGGATGCCGTACTGCTGGGAGAAGTCCGGCTGGGGCGACAACGACTTCACCTTCACCACCACCGCAGACGCCCACACGGGAAGCAAGGCCATGAAGGTCGAGCTGACCCGGCGCGTCGACGGCGACCGCAAGGCACTCATCACCGAGTCCGCGAGCTGCGCGCCCGTGGTCACCCCGGGCAAGCAGTACGACCTCTCGCTCTGGTACAAGTCGAGCACCCCCGACACCTCGATCACCCTGTTCCGTCACGACAAGACGGCCGGCTGGCAGTACTGGACCGACCTCAAGACGCTGGACATCAGCGCGCCCTGGGCCCGGGCGAGTGTCCGCACCCCCGAGGTGCCGTCCGGCACCGACATGATCACCTGGGGGGTCTCGGTGTACGGCACCGGGTCCGTGACCACCGACGACTACACGATGGAGCAGGTCGCCGACCCGTTGCCGCCCGCGCAGTGCACCGGGACCACGGACCAGTGCGCGAACGGCGGCTGGCAGGTCCTGCCCACGCGGAATCCCGTCCGCTCCATGCACTCCGTCGTCCTCAACAACGGCAAGGTGCTGCTGATCGCGGGCTCCGGCAACAGCGAGGAGAACTTCGCCGCGGGCACGTTCACCAGCGCGGTCTACGACCCGTCGAACGGCTCGTACAAGGTGATCCCCACCCCCAAGGACATGTTCTGCGCCGGACATGTGCAGCTCCAGGACGGGCGGGTGCTTGTCATGAGCGGCAACAAGGCGTACCCGGTCGTGGGCGGTCACGGCTACGAGGGGTTCAAGGACTCGTACGTCTTCGACCCGGAGACCGAGACCTACACCAAGACCAACGACCTCAACGACGGCCACTGGTACCCGTCGGCGACCGAACTCGGCAACGGTGACGTCATCTCCTTCGGCGGGCTGCGCGAGGACTCCACGGGCTCGGTGACGACCGAGTACTGGTCGGACAAGGACCAGCAGTGGCAGCCGCTGTGGAAGGTCAACCAGACCTGGTCGTACTGGGGCCTGTACCCGTCGATGATCCTGATGCAGGACGGCCGCCTCTTCTACTCGGGCAGCCATGTCTTCGGCAACAACATCCCGGGCACCGGTTCGGCGGTCTACGACTACGGCGCCAACACCATCACGCAGATCCCGGGCCTTCAGAACAAGGACGAGCGGGACCAGTCGGCGAGCGTGCTGCTGCCCCCGGCCCAGGACCAGAAGGTGCTCACCCTCGGCGGCGGCAACATCGACTCCAACCCGGACGCGAACCGGCTCACGGACCTCATCGACCTCAAGCAGGCCAGTCCGTCGTACGTGGCCGGGCCGCCGCTCCCGCAGGGCACGGTCGACCTCGGCAACGGCAAGGTCGCCGAGACCGGCGCCCAGGGCAAGATGTACGTCTCCGCGGTGCTGCTGCCGGACGGCAAGGTGCTGGAGACGGGCGGCGCCCTGCACAACCGGGCGAACCCGGTGTACGAGTCCTCGATCTACGACCCCGACACCAACGCCTTCGACCCCGTCGCCGCCGATCCCGAGGCCCGCGGCTACCACTCCTCGGCCTTCCTGCTGCCGGACGGCCGGGTGATGGCGACCGGCGACAACCCGGGCAACGGGACGTGGAACCACAACGTGTCGATCTACTCGCCGCCGTACCTCTTCAAGGGCACCCGCCCGACGATCACCTCGGTCATCCAGAACGAGTGGACGTACGGCACCACGCAGCGCATCACGGTCGACCGGCCCATCGCGAAGGCGGAACTGATCCGCCCGGCGGCGGTCACCCACTCCTCCGACCCCAACCAGCGGTTCGTGGACATGCCGCTGACGGTGAACGGCAACAACGTCGACCTGAACGTGACGAGCAACCCCAACCTGGCCCCGCCGGGCTGGTACATGCTCTTCGCGGTCGACGCGAACGGCGTCCCGTCGGTGGCCCGGTGGATCCATCTCAAGGGCCCGGCCGCCCTCAGCGCCCACAGCCCCTCGGCCCACGTCCACTCCTTCGCCGACGACCCGGCCGGCACGACCACCGGTCCCGGAAAGAAGCGCACCTCGCAGAAGGTCAGTACGACGATCTCCGGCTGCGACCGGCACTACGGCTCGGCCAATGTGTGCGTGCCGACCGCGTTCCCGCCCGAGGTGAAGAGGACGACGGCCGCGCGCTGCGCCTGGCTGGCGCGGAACGACTACGGCCGCCTCCGGGTCAACGGCAAGGACGACCCGCTCGGCCTCGACCCGGACAGGGACGGGCTGGCCTGCGGGAAGGGCGACGTGAAGAACCGGCGTTAGGCCCGGCTCGGGAACTCCGTCAGGGCGCGCTCCACGATGGCCTCCAGCCGGTCGTGGTGCGCGCCCTTCCAGTAGGCGCGGCCGCACGTGCGGCAGCACGCGAAGACGTCGTAGGAGCGGCGCGTGCCGTGGTGGAGCTGGTCGGCGACCTCCTCCTTCGTGGCGTCGCGGAGCAGGCCGTTGCAGGCGGTGCACCGGGTCCAGGGCCGCAGTTCGGGCGCGAACCGGTCGAGCACATCCCGCAGCTGGTCGTCCGGCCGGGTGCTGTAGACGAACGCGCCCGCCCACAGCTCACGGCGGCGCAGCAGCCCCCGGTCGCGGCTGAGCATCACCCGCTGCTCGGACGCCGAGCGGGCGGCGAGGGCCGGGTCGCCGATGTCCGTGGACTCGTAGGCCGCGTCCACGCCGAGCAGCCGCAGCCGGCGGGCCAGAGTGCCGAGGTGGACGTCCAGGAGAAAGCGGAGCGGGGCCCCGGGCACCTGCTGGGGGCGCTCCACGGGGCAGACCTCGATCCGCTCGCCGGCGGCCGGGACGTGGGAGAAGGGAGAGGTGCGGCCGTCCACGAGGAGCGCCCCGACCTCGGTCAGCGGCACCCCCAGCGACTCGACGACATGGCCGAGGGTGGAGGCACCGTCGGTGACGAACGCGGTGGCGCGCCCGCGCCGCGCGTGTGGGACGAAGAGCCCCAGTTCGGGGGCGAACTCGACGTGGATCTCGGGTCCGTTCACCGGCTCAGGATGACACGCGGGACCCGTCCCCGGCCTCCGGGTTTCGGGGCCGTGGCGCCAACAAACAGAAAGAAGATGTCAAACGCGGGTGATTGTCATTTGACGGTTTCTCGCCCCGAACGGCAACGGCCACGGCGTGGGAAGCCGTGGCCGTAGGGCGGGGCGGTGTGTCACGTGTGCTGGTACGCCACCAGGGAGATCCCCACGTAGTGGACGACGAACGCCGCGAGGGTGAGGGAGTGGAAGACCTCATGGAAGCCGAACCAGCGGGGTGACGGGTTCGGCCGCTTGATCCCGTAGACCACGCCGCCCGCGCTGTAGAGCAGTCCGCCGACGATGACGAGAACCAGGACGGCGATCCCGCCCGTGCGCGTGAAGTCGGGGAGAAAGAAGACGGCGGCCCAGCCCATCGCGATGTAGCAGGGGGTGTAGAGCCAGCGGGGGGCGCCGACCCAGAAGACGCGGAAGACTATGCCGGCCGCCGCCGCGGCCCAGATCCCCCACAGCAGCCACCGGCCCTTCGTGCCCGGCAGGAGCAGCAGGGTCAGGGGTGTGTAGGTGCCCGCGATGATCAGGAAGATGTTCGCATGGTCGAGCCGGCGCAGTACGCCGTCCATGCGTGGGCTCCAGTTGCCGCGGTGGTACAGCGCGCTGACACCGAAGAGCAGACAGGCCGTCAGAGCGTAGATGCCGCAGGCGACCCGGCCGCGGGGCGAGTCCGCGAGCGCCGTGAGCACCAGGCCTGAGACGAGGACGGTCGGGAACATTCCGAGGTGTAGCCACCCGCGTAGCTTCGGCTTGACCGGGTGGGGCAGGGAAAGCGCGACGGGACCGCGGCCTGCTGCCGGCGAGTCCGTGGGCGCGTCGGGGACTGACGCAGTCATGCGCGGCATGGTACCTACGGAACCGTAAGTTGCGGATCAAAGTGCGACCGGTATCACCCGGGCTGTCCGCCCTGCGCGGGACGGGTGTCAACGCAAAAAAATCCTTCGGCCGAATCCTACGTGGACGCAAAGAAACACGGGGACGCGTGGCGATCCTCACTCCGCTCAGGTGTGACGTCCTCTGGACAGATGGGCGAGAACGTCGGATGATCAAATGAGTGCGGTCGGCACCGGATGAGCGGCTACGAAGCATCCGGGCCGCGGCCCCCACGGGGCAACCAACAGAAAACCCCTCATCTAGGAGCGATCGTGGCGCGCGACATCGCGGCTCCCTCAACCGTCCCCACCCAGCACAAGGACCTGATCTCGTGGGTCAACGAGATCGTCGAACTGACGCAGCCGGACAACGTGGTCTGGTGTGACGGATCCGAGGCCGAATACGAGCGCCTGTGCGAGGAGCTCGTCCGCAAGGGCACGTTCAAGAAGCTCGACCCGATCAAGCGCCCGAACTCCTACTACGCGGCCTCCGACCCGAGCGATGTCGCCCGGGTCGAGGACCGGACGTTCATATGCTCCGAGCAGGAGCAGGACGCCGGTCCGACCAACCACTGGAAGGCGCCCGCCGAGATGCGGGAGATCTTCCAGGGCGAGAACGGCCTGTTCCGCGGTTCCATGCGCGGCCGCACGATGTACGTCGTGCCGTTCTGCATGGGCCCGCTGGGCTCGCCGCTCTCCGCGATCGGCGTGGAGATCACCGACTCCGCGTACGTCGCCGTCTCCATGCGCACCATGACGCGCATGGGCCAGGCGGTCCTCGACGAACTCGGCCCCGAGGGCTTCTTCGTCAAGGCCGTCCACTCCCTCGGCGCCCCTCTGGAGCCCGGCCAGGAGGACGTCCCCTGGCCCTGCAACCAGACCAAGTACATCTCGCACTTCCCCGAGACACGTGAGATCTGGTCCTACGGCTCCGGCTACGGCGGCAACGCGCTGCTCGGCAAGAAGTGCTACGCCCTGCGCATCGCCTCGGTGATGGCGCGCGACGAGGGCTGGCTCGCCGAGCACATGCTGATCCTCAAGCTCACGCCCCCGCAGGGCCAGTCGAAGTACGTCGCCGCGGCCTTCCCGAGCGCCTGCGGCAAGACGAACCTGGCCATGCTGGAGCCGACGATCTCCGGCTGGACGGTCGAGACGATCGGCGACGACATCGCGTGGATGCGGTTCGGCGAGGACGGCCGCCTGTACGCGATCAATCCGGAGGCCGGCTTCTTCGGCGTCGCCCCCGGCACCGGCGAGCACACCAACGCCAACGCGATGAAGACGCTGTGGGGCAACTCCGTCTTCACCAACGTCGCCCTCACCGACGACAACGACATCTGGTGGGAGGGCATGACGGAGGAGACTCCGGCCCACCTCACCGACTGGAAGGGCAACGACTGGACGCCGGAGTCGGACACCCCGGCCGCCCACCCGAACGCCCGCTTCACGGTCCCCGCCGCGCAGTGCCCGATCATCGCGCCCGAGTGGGAGGACCCGAAGGGCGTGCCGATCTCCGCGATCCTCTTCGGTGGCCGCCGCGCCTCCGCGGTCCCGCTGGTGACGGAGTCCTTCGACTGGAACCACGGTGTCTTCCTCGGCGCGAACGTCGCCTCCGAGAAGACCGCCGCGGCCGAGGGCAAGGTCGGCGAACTGCGCCGCGACCCCTTCGCGATGCTGCCGTTCTGCGGCTACAACATGGGCGACTACATGGCCCACTGGATCGAGGTCGCCAAGGACAAGGACCAGTCCAAGCTGCCGAAGATCTACTACGTCAACTGGTTCCGCAAGAACGCCGAGGGCCAGTTCGTCTGGCCCGGCTTCGGTGAGAACAGCCGCGTCCTGAAGTGGATCGTCGAGCGCCTCGAGGGCAAGGCCGAGGGTGCCGAGACCCCGATCGGCGTCCTGCCGACGAAGGAGGCGCTGGACACGGACGGCCTGGAGCTGTCGAAGTCCGACCTGGAGTTCCTGCTCACCGTCGACAAGGACGTGTGGCGCGAGGAGGCGGCCCTGGTTCCCGAGCACCTCAACACCTTCGGCGACCACACCCCGAAGGAACTGTGGGACCAGTACCGCGCGCTGGTGCAGCGCCTGGGCTGATCTCCCGAAAACTCCGCGGCCGGTCCGGCACTGCCCTGACCTGCGATGTCGTCACGAAGGCCGGCCGCGGTGACAGCACCGTGTGGCACCGGGCCGGGGCCCGCACCGTACAACGGCGTACGGGTGCGGGCCCCGGCCCGGTTCTCGTATATCCCCGTACACACCGGGAAGAGCGCGGAAAACGGGCAGTTATGGGCAATTCACCTATGGTGATGCCATGCGCGGAATTCTGTTGGCCGGGGGAACCGGCTCGCGACTGTGGCCGTTGACCCGCTCGGTGTCGAAGCAACTCCTCCCGGTCTTCGACAAACCCATGGTCTATTACCCGCTTTCCACACTCGTGATGGCGGGGATCCGGGAGATCCTGGTCATCACGACACCCGAAGACCAGTACCAGTTCAGCCGGTTGCTCGGCGACGGCAGTCAACTGGGCCTGCGGCTCGAATACCTGGCGCAGAAGCGTCCGGAGGGCATTGCGCAGGCCTTCGTACTGGGAGCCGACTTCCTCGGCGACGAGCCCGTCGCCCTGATCCTGGGCGACAACATCTTCCACGGGAGCGGCCTCGGCACACGGCTGGCCCGCCACGACGACCTGACGGGCGGCAGGGTGTTCGCCTACCCGGTCGCCAATCCGTCGGCCTACGGGGTGGTGGAGTTCGGCGAAGAGGGCCGGGCCCTGTCCATCGAGGAGAAGCCGGCCCGGCCCAGGTCCCGGTACGCCGTGCCCGGACTGTACTTCTACGACCACCGCGTCGTGGACATCGCCCGCGGCCTGCGGCCCAGCGCCAGGGGCGAGTTGGAGATCACCGACCTCAACCGCGTCTATCTGGAGGCCGGGATGCTCCACGTGACCCGGCTCGACCGGGGCACCGCCTGGCTGGATACCGGTACCTTCACGTCCCTGGTCCAGGCCTCGGAGTTCGTGCGGGTGATCGAGGAACGCCAGGGCTACAAGGTCGGTTGCGTGGAGGAGGCGGTCTGGCGGGCCGGCCTGATCGACGACGACCGGCTCCGGGAGCTGGCCCAGCCACTGCTCAAAAGCGGATACGGCCACTATCTGCTGGGGCTGCTGGAAGACGCCCGGGGCCTGGTCGGGCCTCAGCGGGGCAGCGGTTCGCGGCCTGGGCAACTGCTGTCCACGGGCCTGGGCGCGCCCGCCTAAAGCCCCGCGGCGGATGTCCCGAAGAGAACAGGGACCGACCACAGCTGCGCGGCGGAAGGAAGCGGGCGCGTGCGAGCACTGGGCATCGAAGGGGCCTGGGTGGACACACCCAGGGTGTTCACGGACGACAGGGGCAGATTCCACGAGTGGTTCAAGGCCGAAACGTTTCACGGCTCCACCGGGCAGGGGTTCGGGCTCCGGCAGGCCAACTGCTCCCGCTCCGTCCGCGGCACGCTACGCGGGATCCACTACGCGGCGGTTCCGCCGGGACAGGCCAAGTACGTGACCTGCGTCAGCGGCGCGGTCCTCGACGTGGTGGTCGACATCCGCACCGGCTCCCCGGGGTTCGGGACATGGGAGGCGGTGCGGCTCGACGACACCACGCACCGCTGCCTGTACCTCTCGGAGGGGCTGGGCCACGCCTTCATGGCGCTGGAGGACAACTCCACCGTCATCTACCTGTGTTCGCAGCCCTATGCCCCGCAGCGGGAGTTCGGGATCAACCCGCTCGACCCGGCCCTGGGCATCGCCTGGCCCGACCACCTCGCACCGCTGCTGTCCGACAAGGACACCATGGCACCCACGCTTGCGGAGGCCGAGCGGCAGGGCCTGCTGCCGTCCTACGAGGAGTGCGACGCCTATCGCAGAAGTCTGGTGACGGCGCCTGCATGACAGCCGCGCGGGTGATCTTCGCCGGTGACACGGAGTGACGGGTAATCAAAACGTGACAGAGCGTGAAAGATGGCCGCGTCCGTGGCCACGGGCAACGTGAGCGCCCCCAGTGCGTGCGCTTGCGGTGTGGTCACTCCACGTTTCGTGAGGAAGGTTCTCAGTGAGCCGTAGAACTACCCGAAGTTCACGCGTGAAATCCGCCACGATGGTCTCGGCCGGCGCGCTTGCCGTCGTGCTGAACATCGCCCCGAGCACAGTCGCCGTCGCCGACGCCATCCACCGGTCCGGCGCGGGCAGCAGTGTGGGGCTGCCGGGCCCGAACGGCGCCATGGGTGCCCACCATCACAAGATCGGGGGCAAGAGCACCACAGCCCGCGGCGCCGACCGCGCCGGAGACCCGAGTCCGCCGAGTGCGCACGACCATGACGGCCATGACGGCCATGGCGGCGGCGGCCCTGCGGGTCCGCAGGGTCCCCCCGGTCCGCAGGGTCCGCAGGGCCCTCCCGGCGGCGGCGTTGGCGGCCCGCAGGGGCCGCAGGGTGCCACCGGTACCCCCGGTCCGCAGGGCATCCCGGGTGCGCAGGGTGTCCAGGGCGCCACGGGTGCCCAGGGCTCCCAGGGCTCCCAGGGCTTCCAGGGCACGCAGGGTACGCAGGGCACGCAGGGCACCACCGGTGCTCCGGGCCCCCAGGGCTTCCAAGGCTCGCAGGGTACGCAGGGCACCACCGGTGCTCCGGGCCCCCAGGGTTTCCAGGGCTTCCAGGGCACGCAGGGTGCGACGGGCACGCCCGGTCCGCAGGGCGTCCCGGGCTCGCAGGGTGCGACGGGTGCCACCGGTCCGCAGGGCGTCCCGGGCTCGCAGGGTGCGACGGGTGCCACAGGTCCGCAGGGCGCCCAGGGCGACCCCGGTGTCCAGGGTCCGACGGGTGCGACCGGCCCGACGGGTGCCACCGGTCCCCAGGGGACGCAGGGTGCGACGGGTGCCACCGGTCCGCAGGGCGTCCCGGGCTCGCAGGGTGCGACGGGTGCCACAGGTCCGCAGGGCGCCCAGGGCGACCCCGGT
>NZ_JBEYUZ010000002.1:0-133315 GCF_040643755.1 Streptomyces sp. NPDC047079 | reverse complement strand
GGTGTCCAGGGTCCGACGGGTGCGACCGGCCCGACGGGTCCCATCGGTCCGCAGGGCGCGCAGGGCGCGCAGGGTGCTCAGGGCGCCGGAGTCGGCGCCACCTACGTGGTGACCGGCCCCCAGGGCACCACGTCGATCGCCAGCTGCAACGCCGGTGACGTGGCCCTCGGAGGCGGGTTCCAGAACACCGCGCCCGGCCAGAACATCGATGTCTCCAGTCCGGTGTTCACCGGGACCGGCCCCGCCACCGGGTGGCAGGTCGTCTCCGGAGGACCGGCCACGGCCTTCGCGATCTGCGCCCCGGTCACCTGACCGTAGGTGCGGTCGCCCGACCCGAAGTTGCGCGACGGTGCCCCGAGGCCTGGCCTCGGGGCACCGTCCGCGTTCCACCCAAGGCCCCGGCCCGGGGCCGCAATGCCTCATCGAATTCGACCGACGAACTCGATCGATAAACTCGGAGAACCATGCGTATCCTCGTGACCGGCGGCGCCGGATTCATCGGTTCGGAATACGTCCGACGGCGGTTCCGATCGGACCCGGCAGCGCGGATCACCGTGCTCGACAACCTCACGTATTCCGGGGTCGAGGCGAATCTGGCGACGGTGGCGGAACACCGCGGCTACCGTTTCGTCCGGGGCGACATCTGCGATCCGGATCTGGTCGGCCAGGTGATGGCGGGCCATGACGCTGTGGTCCACTTCGCCGCGGAGTCGCATGTGGACCGGTCGATCGACGGCGCCGGTCCGTTCGCCCGCACCAATGTGCTGGGGACGCAGGTACTCCTGGACGCGGCCCACCGGCACCGCGTCGGCCGGTTCGTGCATGTCTCCACCGACGAGGTGTACGGCTCGATCGGCGAAGGGTCGTGGACCGAGGAGTGCCCGCTGGCGCCCAACTCCCCGTACGCCGCCTCGAAGGCCGGCGCCGATCTGCTGGCGCTCGCCTACCACCGCACCCACGGCCTGGACGTCGTGGTCACCCGGTGCACCAACAACTACGGGCCGCACCAGTTCCCCGAGAAGGTCATCCCGCTCTTCATCACCCACCTGCTCGACGGCAGGACCGTCCCCCTGTACGGGGACGGGCGCAACGTGCGCGACTGGCTGCACGTGTCGGACCACTGCCGGGGCATCGACCTGGTCCTGCACGGCGGCAGGGCGGGCGAGGTCTATCACATCGGCGGCGGGACCGAGCTGAGCAACCACAAGCTGACCGGTCTGCTGCTGGACGCGGTCGGCGCGGGCTGGGACCGGGTGGAGTACGTGGCCGACCGAAAGGGCCACGACCTGCGCTACTCGCTGGACGACGGCAAGATCCGGGAACAGCTCGGCTACGCACCGCAGACCGACTTCGCGGAAGGGCTGGCCGCCACGGTCGCCTGGTACCGGACCCACCGCTCCTGGTGGGAGCCGCTGAAGGAGAGGGCCAAGCTCCGATGAGCACCAGCTGGCTGGTGACCGGTGCGGCGGGGCTGCTCGGGCGGGACGTCGTGGCCGAACTCGCCGCCGATCCCGACGCCGTGGTGACGGCACCGGGCCGCGACCGGCTCGACATCACCGACCCGGCCGCCGTGCGCGCGGCCGTCACCGGCCACCGGGTGGTCGTCAACTGCGCGGCGTGGACGGACGTCGACGGTGCCGAGCGGTCCGAGGCGCAGGCCATCGCCGTGAACGGCACGGGCGTCCGCCATCTCGCGCGCGCCTGCGCGGACAGCGGGGCGCTGCTGCTGCACCTCTCCACCGACTACGTCTTCCCGGGCGACGCCCGCCGGCCGTACCCCGAGGACGCCCCGACGGGCCCGGTCAACGCGTACGGGCGCAGCAAACGGGCGGGGGAGCAGGCGGTCGCCGAACTGCTGCCGGAGACCGGCTACATCGTGCGTACCGCCTGGCTCTACGGCACGCACGGCCGCAACTTCGTGGCCACCATGCTCGAACTCGCCACCCGGCGGGCCACCCTGGACGTGGTGGCCGACCAGCACGGCCAGCCGACCTGGGCCCGGGCGCTCGCCCGGCAACTGGCCGCTCTCGGCCGTGCCGCCCTGGCCGGACGGGCACCGGCGGGCATCTACCACGGCACGGCGGCGGGCCGGACCACGTGGTACGGCCTGGCGCGGGAGACCTTCCGGCTCAGCGGCCTCGATCCGGAGCGGATCCGCCCGGTGGGTTCGCAAAAGTTCCCGCGTCCGGCCGCCCGTCCGGCGTTCGGAGTGCTCGGTCACGACAACTGGGCCCGAGCGGGCCTCGCGCCCCTGCCGCGGTGGGACGACCAGCTGACCGCGGCCCTCGCCACGCCCCGTTTCGCCGCCCTGGCCGCCGCCGCACGGCCCTGAACGCCGAGGTGCCCCGCGGTACCTGACGGTCCGCGGGGCACCTCGGCGCACACGGGGGCTAGACCAGCAGCGGTCCGCCGCACCGCTCGGCGCCCTCCTTCATCGCGATCAGATTGGCGACCACGTAGGAGATGTCGTTCCGGGAGTGCCACTCGGTCGGGAAGTAGGTGACCAGCCGTGACGACTGGAACTTGGCCTCGATCTCGGGCACGAACGTGCGGTACTGGTTGTCCGTGTAATACCAGAACGAGTTCTCGTTGTAGAAGGCGACGTGGGTCGGGTCCTGGTAGGCGCCGCGCCCGTCGGAACTGGGCGTCATGGTGAGCAGCATGCCGCCGGGGGCCAGCAGCCGGTACAGCTCGTTGATCAGCGGCACCTTCGCGGGGACGTGCTCCAGGAAGTCCACCGCCCGCATCAGGCCGACGGAGTTGTCGGGCAGGTCCAGCTTGCCGGGCAGGGTCGCGACGATGTCGACGCCCTCTCCCGGGTACTGGTCCACGCCCAGATACCCCGGCGGCTTGCGGTGGGCCGCACCGAGGTCCAGGGCGAGGAGCCCGCGCCGCTCGGTCCAGGCGAGGGCGTTGGCCTCGATGTACTTGTCGTACAGGGCCACCGTCTCGCGCTGGATGTGGGCGTTGATCTCCGGGTCGCGCTGGGTGTTCGACGGGTGCATCCGCTGGAGGTACAGACAGCGGGGGATGTGGTGGAAGTCGCCGACGTGGAACAGCCGGCACATCAGGTCCTGGTCGTCGAGCACCGTACGCGTGGCGTCGTAGCCGCCGGCCTTCTCGTAGCTGTCCCTGCGGAACGCCCGCACATGGTTGGGGGCGTACCAGATGTAGGAGACGTTGTGCGGCGTCGGGGCCATGGACTTGGCCTGGAGCAGCGTGCGGCCGTCGACGCGCACTTCCTCGTAGTGCCAGCCGTGCGCCTCGTTGAAGCGGGTGTCGTCCCGCTTCCCGTCCTCGGTGATCTGCGCGGTGTTGCTGTAGACCAACACGGCCTCGGGGTGCTCGTCGAAGGCCTTGCCGAGTTCCGCGAGGCATCCCGTCGCCAGGAGGTCGTCGTGGTCGAGCTCCACGAGGATCTCGCCGCGTGCCAGCTCGCAGGCTCTGCGCTTGGCCGCTCCGACACCGCGGACGTCGTCGGCGACCTCCAGGCGCACCCGCTCGTCGGGCCGCTCCGGCCGCCACCGGGCGCCGTTGTTGAGCAGGACGATCCACTCCCAGTCCGGGCAGGTCTGCGCCTGGAGGGTGGCCAGGCACTCATCGAGGAAACGGGGCCGGTGGCTGGGGGTGAAGACGGAGAACCTGGGTGTTGCTGTCGACGTCATCTGGAGGCACCTGCTTGGCTCGATGTCGGTGAGGGGCTCACGTCGTCCCGGAACGGTTCGGGCACCGCGGAGTACAGTGAGGGGTCGCCGGCCACGGCGCGACGGAACTCGGCCGTCGCCTCGTGGTCACGATCCTTCTTGGCCAGGATCTGGCCGAGTTGGAGATGGGCCGTGGAGGCTCCGGGAGCGGCGGCGATGGCGCGCCTCAGGAGCGTGATGGCCCGGTCGGTGTCGCTCGACTTCAGCAGCACCGCCTCGTTGAAGAGAGCCGACGCGTACTTCGGATCGAGTTTCAGCGCCTTGTCGTAGGCCGCACGGGCGTCAGCGGTTCTGCCCGCCCGCTGCGCGAGGACCCCGAGGTTGTACCAGGCGACCTTGTTGCGGGGGTCCAGCTCCAGCACCCGCCGGTAGGTGCGGGCCGCCCCGGCGGTGTCGTGGTACTGCTCCTGGAGCAGGGCGGCCTGAAGCAGCGCATTCGCATCCCGGGGCTTCCGGGCCGCCGACGCGGCCTTGGAGTCCGCGGACGGGGCCGAGTGGGACTGCACCGCCCAGACGGTCACCCCGGCGGCAACCGCCGCCGTTCCGGCGATTCCTGCCCACAATTTCCTACGTTTCACTTTGTCACATCTCGCGGAATAGTGAGGGAACCCCCCTTATTTCCGCCGACGTTACGAGGCGTGGTCCGCGACACCGCCGTGCGGCAGGCGGTTGCGGTCACGTACCACCCGAATGCATGCATTCAGGGGTGCATTTCGAAGGAACCGATGCCCAATCTCGTGCTGTCATCGGTTAATTGGGCGGACTGTACGGTAATTCGTCCGTGGATGGGGCAGCCACCGCGTCGGGGGAGCCGAAGGCCCTTGGGGCGGGGGCGAGTTCGCGGGAGTCCCGGTCGGCAGGCGGCGGTGGTGAGGTGTGGCGCCCGGTCCGCGCGTCGCTGCGGGTGCACGCGGACCGGGGCCGTAGGGGGAGCCGCCGGTCGGGGCGGCTCGGGAGGGTCAGCCGGCGGCGATGGGTTCGCGCGGCTCCGGCGACGCGGCGGCATGCGCGTCGATGCGCTCCGCCGACAGGATCGCCACCGCCGTGTCCGCGCGGGACGCCGCCACCACCAGCGCCCGGCCCGCCAGCGCGTGGGCGCGCCGGTGGAGGGCCCCGATCTGGGGGGCGCCGCCGTGCGTGGTGGCCGTGGCACGGACCGGCCGCACACCCCCGCGCAGCCGCGTCACCTGCTCGGCGAGTCGCTCGGCCGCGGTGTCCAGCTCCTCGGAGGGTGCCAGGGTCCGCAGCTCGTCCGTGACCGTGAGCAGGGCGGCCAGATGAGCAGCGAGCTGGATGTCCAGCTCCTCCTCGCGGGAGCGGTGCGGGAAGTCGGGGGTGGGGCCGGCCGTCGTGTGGACCGACTTGGTGCGGATCGGTTCGTACATGGGACGGCCTCCTGTGCTCTGACAGGAAACCATCCTAGCTTGGATTTCGTCTAAAGTTGAGTCGGATCGGGGAGCCGGGGCTTACGGCTGGCCGTAGCCGTCCAGGAAGTTCCCTATCCGCGTGATCGCCGCCGTCAGATCGGCCACGTTCGGCAGGGTCACCACCCGGAAGTGGTCGGGCTCCGGCCAGTTGAAGCCCGTTCCTTGCACCACCATGATCTTCTCGCTGCGCAGCAGGTCGAGGACCATCTGCCGGTCGTCCTTGATCTTGAAGACCTTGGGGTCGAGGCGGGGGAAGAGGTACAGCGCGCCCTTCGGCTTCACGCACGTCACGCCCGGGATCCGGGTCAGCAGCTCGTACGCCGCGTCCCGCTGCTCCTTCAGCCGACCGCCCGGCAGCACCAGGTCGTTGATCGTCTGGCGGCCGCTGAGTGCCGCCACCACACCGTGCTGACCCGGCATGTTCGCGCACAGCCGCATGTTCGCGAGGATCGTCAGGCCCTCGATGTAGGACTGCGCGTGCGCCCGGGGCCCGGAGATCGACAACCAGCCCACCCGGTATCCCGCCACCCGGTACGCCTTCGACATGCCGTTGAACGTGAGGGTCAGCAGGTCCGGCGCCACCGCCGCCGTCGGCGTGTGCGTGGCGCCGTCGTAGAGGATCTTGTCGTAGATCTCGTCCGAGCAGACGAGGAGGTTGTGCCGGCGCGCGATGTCCGTCAGGCCGCGGAGCATCGCCTCGTCGTACACCGCGCCCGTCGGGTTGTTCGGGTTGATGATGACGAGGGCCTTGGTGCGGTCGGTGATCTTGCGCTCGACGTCCGCGAGGTCCGGCATCCAGTCGGACTGCTCGTCGCACCGGTAGTGCACGGCCGTGCCGCCGGACAGGGACACCGCCGCCGTCCACAGGGGGTAGTCCGGCGCCGGTACGAGTACCTCGTCACCGTCGTCCAGCAGGCCCTGCATCGCCATCACGATCAGCTCGGAGACACCGTTGCCGATGAAGACGTGCTCGACGTCCGTCTCGATGCCGAGGGTCTGGTTGTGCATCACGACCGCCCGGCGGGCGGCGAGCAGGCCCTTGGCGTCGCCGTAGCCGTGGGCCGTCGAGACATTGCGGAGGATGTCCTCGAGGATCTCGGGCGGGCACTCGAAGCCGAAGGCGGCCGGGTTGCCGGTGTTCAGCTTGAGGATGCGGTGACCCGCCGCCTCCAGCCGCATCGCCTCCTCGAGAACCGGGCCCCGGATCTCGTAGCAGACATTGGCGAGCTTCGTGGACTGGATCACCTGCATGTCCGTGAGCTTACGGCCGCATAACGGGTCGCGCCGCGTGTTTTCCACCACGTGGACGGTGCCGGTTCGGCCGGCCGTCACCCGTCGCCCGCACCGCGTCCCTACTCCGGGCCCTGGCAGGCACGCCCGTGTCGTGGGGCATCGGCCCGGCGGCGGTAGGGCCGGCGCGCGCACCGTCAGCGGCGCGACAGGCGCCCACACCACCGGGGAACACACCCGGCGGGCGGCGAACCCCGAAGTCCCCCGAACGTGTATCACCCGTACGCCGAGGCGGCCCCGAGTACGACCGGTACGTCCGGCGCGGGCACGGAGGCAGGCGCGGACGTTTCGGCGATACGGCCGAAAACCGCTCCTTGCCCCCGCACACCCCTGCACTGAAAATGCGCATGACAAACGAGGCGGGCCTGACGACCTCGAGCCCGTCACGTCATCGCAGCCTCATCAAGAGGGGACCCCCCACATGAGAAAGCCCTTCGTCGCCGCCCTGTTCGCTCTGGTGATCGCCGGAGCCGGCGCGGCACCGGCGGTCGCGGCTCCCCAGGCCGCCCGGACCGCGGACACGGCTTCCACCACCACGGCGGCTGCCCGAACGGCCACCATCCAGGCCGTCGACTTCGCCGGCACGGTCTCGCTCAGCAACTGCTCCGGCTCCGTCATCCGCTTCCCGAAGTCCGCGGACACCGACCCGGCGCTCGTGCTCACCAACGGCCACTGCCTGGAGACCGGCTTCCCGTCGCCCGGTGAGGTCATCGTCGACCAGGCCTCCAGCCGCTCCTTCGGACTGCTCAACTCCTCGGGCACCCGGGTCGCGACGCTGCGCGCCGGCAAGGTCGCCTACTCCACGATGACCGACACGGACATCACGATCTACCAGCTCACCCGCACCTACGCGCAGATCAGGAGCTCGTACGGCATCAACGCGCTCACCCTCGCCGACACGCACCCGGCCTCGGGCACTGCCATCAAGGTGGTCTCCGGCTACTGGAAGCGGATCTACAGCTGCGACATCGACGCCTTCGTGTACCGCCTGAAGGAAGGCGACTGGACCTGGAAGGACTCGGTCCGCTACACCTCCGCCTGTAACACCATCGGCGGTACCTCGGGGTCGCCCGTCATCGACACCACCACCGGCAAGGTCGTCGCCGTCAACAACACCGGCAACGAGGACGGCGAGACCTGCACCGTGAACAACCCCTGCGAGGTCGACGCGAGCGGCAACGTGACCGTGCGCAAGGGCATCAACTACGCCGAGGAGACCTACCAGATCCCCGCCTGCTTCGGCGCGGGCAACAAGCTGAACCTCACCGCGAGCGGCTGCGTCCTGCCCAAACCGTAACCGTCCTCCCGGCGGCTCGACGGCGGGCGGTCACGCCGGAGTCCTGCGGACCGCCCGCCCCGCCAGGACGTCCGTGCGGCGGCCGTCGTCGATCACGAAGCGCCCGTCCACCAGCACATACGGGATGCCCGTCGGGAGCGTGCGCGGCCGTTCGAAGGTGGCGCCCGCCGCGACCGTGGCCGGGTCGAAGAGCACCAGGTCGGCTCGGTACCCCTCACGGACCAGACCGCGGTCCGGCAGCCGCAGCCGGGCCGCCGGGCGCGAGGTGAGCCGGGCGACGCACTCCTCCAGGGACAGCACCCCCAGCTCGCGCACGTACCGGCCCAGGTAGTGCGGAAAAGTGCCGTACGCGCGCGGATGCGGTTTCGCGCCGTGCAGGATGCCGTCGGAACCGCCGGTGTGGACGCGGTGCCGCATGATCGCCCGCACGTTCTCCTCGTGGCCCACGTGCTGAAGGATCGACGGCCCCAGCCGGTCCTCGACCAGCAGCCGCCGCGCCGTCACCCACGGCTCCTCGCCGCGCAGGTCCGCCGACTCCCGGACCGTCCTTCCGACGTACTCGGCGAGTCCCGGATCGCTCACCCCGGAGATCTCGATGGTGTCCCAGTCCACGGGCACGCCATGGCAGCCGTCGGCGCCGACGACCTCCAGATCGTGCCGGATCCGCTCGGCCGTCACCGGGTCGGTGAGCCGCCGGAGGACCTCCTCGGGGCCGCCCTCGCCCGCCCAGCTCGGCAGCAGAGCCGCCAGGGTCGTGGAGCCCGGTGTGTAGGGGTAGGTGTCCAGCGTGATGTCCGCGCCCGCCGCCAGCGCCTCGTCGAGCAGGGACAGCAGCTCGGGGGCGCGCCCCTCGTTCACGCCGAAGTTCATGGTGGCGTGCGCGAGGTGCAGCGGGCAGCCGGCCTCACGCGCCAGGGCCACCATCTCCGCGTACGCGTCCAGTGCGCCCGCCCCGTAACTGCGGTGGTGGGGGCAGTAGTAGCCACCGTATCCGGCCACCACCCGGCACAGCTCGGTGAGTTCGGCGTCCTTGGCGTACATGCCCGGGGTGTAGGTGAGCCCGGACGACATGCCGACGGCGCCCTGCTCCATGCCCTCCGCGACCAGCTGCCGCATCCGGTCGAGCTCCGCGGGTGTCGCCTCCCGGTCCTCCCAGCCGACGGCCAGCATCCGCACCGTGCCCTGCGGGATCAGATAGGCGGCGTTGACCGCGATGCCCCGGTCCAGGCGGTCCAGGTACCCGCCCACCGACCGCCAGCTGAAGTCGATGTCCTCGCCGTACCCGTTCCAGCCGGTGATCGCGCGGCGCACCTCGGCGAGCGTCCGGTCGTCGACCGGCGCGTACGACAGTCCGTCCTGCCCGACGACCTCGAGTGTCACGCCCTGCGCCGCCTTGGCGCTGTGGTCGGGGTCGCGCAGCAGGGCGAGATCGCTGTGGGCGTGCATGTCGATGAAGCCGGGGGCGAGCACCAGACCCTCGGCGTCCAGTTCCCGTACGGCGCTCGGGCGCTGGCAGCCCGCCGCCGCGGCCTCCTTGACGATCGCGACGATCCTGCCGCCGTCGATCACGACGTCGGCGCGGTAGGAGGGTGCCCCGCTGCCGTCCACGACCTCCGCGTCCCGGATGACGAGCTGCTCCACGACCGGACCTCCTAGAAGAACGTACGGATGTAGTCGACGACCGTGCCGTCCGCCTCCGCGACCGGGATCACCTGCCATTTGTCGAAGGACGTGCACGGGTGGGACAGGCCGAGGCCCACCCAGTCGCCGACCTCGACGTCCGCCTCGGGGGCGGTACGCAGCCACAGGTGCTGGTCGGACAGGGCCGTCACCTCTATCCCGGCCGCCGGGCGCTCGGTGCCGTCCCGGCGCACCACCTGGGCCACGGGCAGGTCGAGGTCGTAGGCGGCGTCCCGTTTGCCCGCGTTGGCGAACGCCTGGTCCGCCGACGGGCGGGACACCACCTGGGTCCACAGCCGGAACGCGGGCTCCAGGGCGCCTTCCTCGGGCACCCGGTTGAAGGGGGTCAGCCTGCGGTAGTGAATGTCGTCGTGTGAGACGTACGCGCCGGAACGCAGCAGCTTCAGCACGGGCATCGAGAGTTCGGGGATCGCGGCGAAGACGTCGGCGACCGCGTCGAACCACTCGCTCCCGCCGGCGCTCACCACGATCTCGTCGGCCCCCGTGAACCGGCCCGCCTTGTCGAACTCCACGGCGATCCCGACCAGCCGGTGCAGCCAGGCGCGCACCCGCTCCGGCGTGGCCTCGGGGACCTGGGCCTCGTACCCGGCCACGCCCACCAGGCGCAGGGTGTCCGTGCCCGCCACCGCGTCCGCGACCGCCAGGGCCTCCGACTCCGTGCGCACACCGGTGCGGGCGCCCTCGCCCGCGCCCAGCTCGACCACCACCTCGACCGGGCGGGCGGCACCCCGCAGGGCCGCGTCCATCAGCTCCACCCCGCGCACCGAGTCGACGTAGCAGACCAGGCGGAAGTCCGGGTCGGCGGCCAGCTCGGCGGCGATCCAGCGTAGAGCAGCCGCGTCCACCAGTTCGTTGGCGAGGAACACTCGTCGGATCCCGAACGCCCGTGCGACGCGCACCTGGTGGGGGAGTGCGAGCGTGATGCCCCACGCCCCGTGCTCGATCTGGCGGTGGAAGAGCTGCGGGGCCATCGACGTCTTGCCGTGCGGGGCGAACGCGAGGCGGTGGCGGGCGGTGTACGTCTCCATCAGGGCGAGGTTGTGCTGGAGGCGCTCGGCGGACAGGGCGAGGACCGGGGTGGTGAAGCCACCGGTGAACAGGTTGCGGCGGTAGGCCGCCAGTTCGGCGAGGGTGAGTCCCTCGGCGTCCGGCGGGAGGCCTTTGAAGCGGTGGTCGGCGCGTTCCGCCATGAGGGCGGCGAGGCGTTCTGCGGCGGTGGCGGCGTCCATGGGGCCTCCCTGGGGCTGGTCGTTGCGTTGTGTGCAACGGCCGTTGCGTATCTCGCTTGATGCTGTCTAACATCCCGGCCAACGCGGGGTCAACGGAGCCGCCGCCCACCCGCGAAGCGAAGAGGAGCCACCGCCATCGTGACCGTCAACGGTCTGCCCACCGCCGCTGCCGCCCCGGAGACCCCGGACGCCGTGGACGTCGTCGCGCTCGGGGAGTCCATGGTCACGTTCGTGCCGTCCGGGCCGGGCAGGCTCGCCGACGTGCCGTCCTTCGAGCGGGGTATCGGGGGCGCCGAGTCGAACGTAGCGTGCGTGCTGGCGGCCGCCGGGCATTCCGCGCGGTGGGTCAGCCGGGTCGGGGCGGACGGCTTCGGCGATCACCTGGTCGAGGCCATCGGGGCGTACGGCGTCGACGTCGCGTCCGTTCCGCGTGATCCGGCGCGCCCCACCGGCATCTACTTCCGCACGGCGGGGGACCGGGCGACCGACGCCCACGAGGTGGCGTACTACCGGGCGGGGTCGGCTGCCTCGGCGATGGCGGTGGGGAACGTCGACCTGGGCGCGGCGCGGGCCGGCCGTGTGCTGCACCTGTCCGGGATCACGGCCGCGTTGTCGGGTGACTGTCTGGAGCTGCTGCGGGAGCTGACGGCCCCCCGGGCCGGGCGTCCGCTCGTCTCCTTCGACGTCAACCACCGTCCCGGGCTCTGGCGCGACGCCGAGGGGCCCCGGGTGCTGAGAGAGCTGGCGCGCGGCGCCGACATCGTGTTCGTGGGGGACGACGAGGCCCGCCAGCTGTGGGGGCTGCACGGCGCCCGCGCCATCAGGCAGGCGCTGCCGGAGCCGGAGATCGTGGTGGTCAAACAAGGCAGGGCCGGGGCGACCGCGTTCGGCGTGAACTCCGACGGCCCGTGCGGGGACCCCGACCGCCCGTGCGAGGGCGCCGCGGGCACCGCCACCTTCGTACCCGCCCTGAACGTCGACGTCGTGGCCGCCGTCGGTGCCGGTGACGCCTTCGCCGCCGGGTTCCTCTCGGCCACCCTGCGCGGGCTGCCCGTGCGGGACCGGTTGCGGCACGGGCATCTGATGGCCGCCGCGGCGCTGACCGTCCCCGGCGACCTCGCCACCCCTCCCTCCCGCGACCACGCCGATCGTCTGGCCGCACTCGACGACACCGCGTGGGGGACACTGCGACTCGGCCCCGGCTGGACCGAAGCCGACGCAGTGGCCGAGGAGGAGGTACGTACGCCATGAGCCAGACCGTCGACCGGGCGCTGAGCATCCTGCCGCTGCTGGCCGAGGGACCCGCCGATCTCGGACAGGTCGCCGACCGGCTGGGCGTGCACAAGTCCACCGCCCTGCGCCTGCTGCGCACGCTGCACGAGCACGGCCTGGTCTACCGCCAGTCCGACCAGCGCTACCGTCTCGGCGCCCGCCTCTTCGCCCTCGCCCAGCAGGCCGTCGAAAACCTCGACGTCCGGGAGATCGCCCATCCCCACCTCGGCCGCCTCAACGAGGAGTGCGGACACACCGTCCATCTCGCGGTGTACGAGGAGAACGAGGTCCTCTACATCGACAAGGTGGACAGCCGCTACCCGGTGCGGATGTACTCCCGGATCGGGAAGCCGGTCGCCATCACCGTCGCGGCCGTCGCGAAGCTCCTCCTGGCCGACCTGCCCGAGCCCGAGCGCCGCGCCGTCGTGGAAAGGCTCGACTACCCCCTCTACACGGCCCGTTCCACGCCGAACGCCGCCGCCTACCTCAGGGAGCTGGCGACCGTGCGCGAACAGGGCTGGGCCACCGACTTCGGCGGCCACGAGGAGTCCATCAACTGCGTCGCCGCCCCCATCCGGGGTGCCGACGGACGGGTCGTCGCGGCCATGTCGGTCTCCGCGCCCAACGTCGTCGTCACCGCCGACGAACTCCTCACCCTGCTCCCGCTGGTGCGCCGTACCGCGGACGCCATCACCCGGGAGTACTCCGGCAACACCCCAGCAAAGGACGCCGTATGACGGACAAGACCGCCCTGACACCGAAGACCCACACGACCCCGCCGGCCCGGTTCTCCCACGGTGTGAGGAAGGGCAACATCCTGCAGGTCGCCGGTCAGGTGGGCTTCCTGCCCGCCGAGGAGGGCAGGCCGCCCACCCCCGCGGGCCCCACCCTGCGCGAGCAGACCCTTCAGACCCTCGCCAACGTCAAGGCGATCCTGGAGGAGGGCGGGGCCGGCTGGGACGACGTGATGATGATCCGCGTCTACCTGACCGATGTGGACCACTTCGGCGAGATGAACGAGATCTACAACGCCTACTTCGACGAGCAGGGCCTCACCCAGCCGCCGGCCGCCCGGACCACCGTCTACGTGGGCCTCCCCGCCGGCCTGCTCATCGAGATCGACGCGCTGGCCGTGCTCGGCTGACCCGGCGCCGACCGACCGCCGCTCCCGCACTCCGTACGCCGTCACGGCGCGGCGCCCCCACCCCCGGGGGCCCGCGCCGCGACCACCCCTGCCCGAAAGTTCCATGGCCTTACGAGAAGCAAGAGGTCCCCCTGTCATGCGCATGACCCAACTGGCAGCCTCCGGCACCCCACCGATCCCGCCCCACACCGGCGGCCTGCTCGCCCTCGTCCACGGCACGGCCGGTCTGCTGACCGTCGCGGCGCTCGGCATCGCGCTGCTGCTCGTCCTGATCATCAAGGTGCGGCTCCAGCCCTTCGTGGCGCTGCTCGCGGTCTCCATAGCCGTCGGCCTCGGCGCGGGCCTGTCGGTCACCGAACTCTTCGGCACGGTCCAGCGCTCGGACGCCGTCTCCCTCATCGAGTCCGGCATGGGCGGCACCCTCGGCCATGTCGCCATCATCATCGGACTGGGCACGATGCTCGGCGCGGTCCTCGAAGTCAGCGGCGGCGCCGAGGTGCTGGCCTCCCGGCTCCTCGGTGTCTTCGGTGAGCGGCGCGCCCCGCTCGCCATGGGCCTCACCGGTCTGATCTTCGGCATCCCGGTCTTCTTCGACGTCGGCATCTTCGTGCTCGCGCCGATCGTGTACGCGGCCGCCAAGCGCCCCACCCACGCTCCCGACCCCGCTGGGGCAGGGGGGACCGCCACCGGCAAGTCCATCCTGCTCTACTGTCTGCCGCTGCTCGCCGGCCTGTCGATGACCCATGCGTTCCTGCCTCCGCACCCGGGTCCGGTGGCGGCCGCCGGTCTGCTCAAGGTCGATCTCGGCATGGTGATCCTGATGGGCATCGTCTGCGGCATCCCGGCGGTGCTGGCGGCGTGGGCGTGGTCGGCCTGGATCGGCAAGCGGATCTTCGTTCCCGTACCGCAGGACATGGTCGAGGCGGCCGAGGAGGCGAAGGCGGCGCTCGCCGCGGAGCAGCGCGCGGCCGGGGTGACCCCGTCGGAGAAGCCGGTGCCGCTCGCCACGGTCCTCACGATCATCGGCACTCCGCTGGTCCTCATCCTCCTGGCCACCTTCTCGTCGATCGCCTTCGACCCCTCGACGGGCCGATCGGTGATCGAATTCTTCGGCCATCCCTTCGTGGCGCTGACGTTCGCGCTGCTGCTCGCGTACTACCTGCTCGGCATCCGCCGCGGCTGGTCCCGCAAGTCCCTGGAGACGGTGTCCACCGCTTCCCTCAAGCCGGTCGGCAACATCCTGCTGGTCGTCGGCGCGGGCGGTGTCTTCGGGGCGGTCCTCAAGGGCAGCGGGGTCGCGCAGGCCCTGTCCGACACCTTCCACGACGTCGGCCTGCCGGTGATCGTCCTGGCGTACCTGATCTCGCTCGTCCTGCGTGTGGCCCAGGGCTCGGCGACGGTCGCGATCGTCACCACCGCGGGCATCGTGGCCCCGCTCCTGACGGAGGGTCATCACTCCCGGGCCTTCGTGGCCCTGGTCATCATGGCCATCTCGGCCGGCTCCATCTTCGCCTCGCACGTCAACGACGGCGGCTTCTGGATGGTGGCCAAGTACTTCGGGATCAGCGAACGGGACACGCTGCGGACGTGGACCGTGCTGGAGTCGGTGCTGTCGCTGGCGGGTTTCGCGGTGGCCGCGGTGGTGAGCGTCTTCGTATAGCGACGGCGAAGATTCACATAACGATGCAGGGGCTGGCTGTGTCCGCCACAGGATCTTCGACCATACTGCCCGCTGTGGAGCAGCGCATAGGTCCGAGCAGCCAGCCCCTGGACGGTGCCGGGATCGACCCGGCCTTCATCCCCGGGCTCACCTCACCCGTCGTGTCCGCCGAACGGGAGGACTCCGCCGGGCGGAAGGAATCCGCCGAGCAGGAGGACTCCGCCGGGGGGAAGGAGGCCGCCGAGCGGGGATCCGCCGCACGGAACGATTCCGTGGCCTCCGAGGACACCGGGGAGTCCGAGGGCTCCGTGGAACCCTCCGCGAAACCCGAGGACGCCGTGGAACCCGGCCACTTCGCCGAACCGCGCGACGCGGTGCCGGGCGGCGGGAAGGCCGCCGCCGGGGAACCCGAGGCCGAGGCCACCACGGAGGACGCCGCCGGGGAGGCCCCGGGGGGTCCCGTCTTCGAGGCCGCCGACCGCCGCGCGCGGATCGTCGCCGACCACACCGGCGTACGGCTGCGCCTGGACGACCAGGAGTGCGATTTCCGCTGGGACGAGGTCGGTGCCGTCGAGACCGAGACCCCGCGCTTCGGCAAGCGGTTCACCGTCACCGTGCACACGCCTGACCGCCGCTGGTACCCGATCGAGATCGAGGCGACGGCCAGGGCGCGCTTCAAGGAGTGGGAGACCCGGCTCGACGAGGTCCTGGACGCCTACTTCGAGGACGGCGAGCACCAACCCGCCACCCTTGCGAAGGACGAGGACTGAACCGCGGCGTCAGCCGCAGTACTGGGCCTCCTTGCCGATGGACCGGTACATGCAGTCCGCGTTCTCCAGCAGTTGCAGCACCGCGTCGCGGTTGCGTGACGTCTCCCGCTCGATGACCTCGTCGGGCGGGTAGAAGCCGCCCGACGAACTGGACGTCGGGTACATCTCGAAGGTGTAGTCGAAGATCTTCTGGGTGCCCCACAGATAGTCGTCGATCGACCCGTCGGTGATGTACAGGTCGCTCGACTGCTCGGGTGTGTAGCCGTTGCTCGCGGCCATCTTCCGCCCCACGGCCTTGAAGGCGGCGGCATCGTCCGCCGTCATGCCCGTCGCCGTGTCGGCGTAGGTGTACCCGAAGGGCCAGAGCACCAGTTCGCTGTAGGTGTGGAAGTCGATGCCCGCCTTGATCTGCTGCTTCCCGCCGACGACCCGCCCGCGCACGAAGTCGGCGACCACCTTCACCTCGGGCGCCGACTCGGCGGACGCGCCGCGGTACGTCTCCGACGAGGCGGACCCGGAGGAGCCGCCGCAGCAGCCCCACTTGTGGTTCCAGTTGCGGTTCAGGTCCGTACCGACGTACGACGAACCGGAGTTGGGCTGGCGGTTCTTGCGCCAGGAACGGTACGAGCCGGTGGCGATGTCGTACTCGCCGCCGTCCGGGTTGAGGTCGGGGACGAGCCAGATCTCCCGGCTGTTCACGAGGTTGGTGATCCGGGAGTCGCCGCCGTAGCCCGCCCCCAGCTCACGCAGCAGGTACAGGGCCATCTCGACCGTCAGATGCTCGCGCGCGTGCTGGTGGAAGGTGAACAGAACCTCGGGCTCGTTCTCGTCGGTCGCCACGTTGTCGCTGACCTTGATGGCGACGATGTCCCTGCCCTGGTACGACTTGCCGATCACCCGCTTGCTCATGATGCCCGGGTAGGCCGCGAGCCGCTGGTCGATCTCCGCGTTCATCTCGGCGTAGTTGTGGTACTTCGAGTCCGCCGAGGGGAAGTCGAAGAGCCGCGCGTCGCCCGCGCCGCCGGAGCGGTTGGGTGCGGCGGCGAGCGGGGTGACGTCATAGCCCATCGCCCGCAGCCTCTGGACCTGTCGCGCGCGGCCGGAGACGACGACCGTCTCCTCGTCCGCCTCGTCGACCGTCACACCGGTCCGCTGAAGGGCCGTACGGGTCACGGCAGTCGTGCCCCGATGGATCTCGTACTGGCGGACGTCCCCGGAGGGGGAGCGGTCCGGCCGGGCGCCGGTGGCCGTGGCGCTGGTGGTGGCCGCGATGGGTGCGGCGAGGGCGAGCGCCAGGAGGGTGGTGAGGGCGGCGGTCCTTCTGCCGCCGCGGGTGCCCGATCCGCGTATGCCCGATCCGCGTATGCGAAGTCGCATGAAGTCTCCTTGTGTCTCCAGGGTTCCGGGGCTCTGCCGGATGTGGGGGTGGAGTGGAGCGGGGGGTGGTTCGTTCACTGCGACGTACGTGCGGGTGTCGCGCTCATGGTGCGCAAATGACATGCGCAGGTCAATAGCTCGAAGGATCGCCGGCCCGAACCGAGGGGAACACGGCTCGGGCCCCGCGGGCGCATACCGCCCCGGGGCCCGATCGATCGGCGCGAGGTCAGCCGCGCCCGAACCACTTCGCGCTGGTGGCGATGGCCTCCATCTGCTTCAGGGTGAGCGCGGGGGCCGGACGGGTCGCCGGGGTGTTCTGCGCACCGGAGTTGAAGGAACTGATCACCACCCGGCGGCCGTCCGCGCGCATGGTGTCGACGGTCCACATGACGACTCCCCTGCCGCCCTTCTCGCCGAGCCCCTGATGCGTGGCGACCTTGGTGCCGTCGGGCAGCGTCTTGGAACCTGAGCCGAAGAGGTCGCCCGCGACATCGCGCATGTCCGGCTGCACATTGACCTGGACCATGCTCGCGCCCTTGCCGTCGTCGAGGACGACGTATCCGAACCCGGGGTCCGCGACGCCCTTCGAGACGACCTTGACCCCCTTGGGCAGGAGAGTGGCGAGCGTGGACGACACCGAGCCGCCGGGGACACCCTGCGGCCGGCTCGGCTCGGTCGTCGGCACACGGGGATCCGCGGGGATGGCGTCGGCGACGGCACGCCACTCCCGCGCGCTGACGAGCGCCTTCAGCTGCTCCGGGGAGAGGGGCGGCCGGGCGCGGCTGACGGACGCGTCCTTCTCGGCAGGGGCGTTCCACTCCTGGACGCTGATGTGCTGCCCCTTCGGCGTGACGAGCTCGGCGGTCCACAGCTTGGTGTCGACCCGGCGGTCCGGGTACTCGTATCCCTGGAGAACCATGAGCGCCGAACCGTCGGCGAGCTTGCTCGTGGCGCAGGCGTCGTAGGGGACGAACACCTTGTCGGGACACGTGGTGGCCCCGAAGGCCTGGCTGCTGCCGGGCTGCACGCGGTCCACCGCTACGGCGACGGCGGCCTTGCCCTTTCCGTCGTCGTACACGACCCGTGCGTACGGCGTCGGCTCATCGCCGGTGCCGCGCCCGTCTTCGTCGCTGAACTGGCCTTTCGGGAGAAGCCGTTCCAGGGTGCGGACGAGGTCGTCGGCGGACACGGGGGCCGGCCGAGTGGGTGAGGCGGACGGGGCCGAGGGGGTTGACGGGCGGTCGGCCACGGACTGCCGTCGTCCGTCGTCCGCCCGGACGCCGGGCAGGACGAGCGCCGCGCCCAGCCCGACGAGCGCGACCCCGGCCACGCCGCCCACGACGGCGGCCCGGCGCCGGCGGAGCTTTCGGCCGCGCGTCTCGGCGCGGGCGGCCAGGTCGAGCCGGTGGCTCTCGAAGGTGCCGCCGGCCTGACGCAGGGCCGCGGCGAATCGGTCCTCGAAGGGGTCGTGGTCTTCAACGGGCATGGCAAAACCGCCGTTTCTGCGGGTGGGGTGGTGGTCATGGCCGGTTGGATGAAGGGGCTCCCGGGGGTCCCGGAGCCCCCGGGGGCGGGTCAGGGCGTCGCGTACTCACTGAGGGCGTCGCCGAGCTCGGCGCGCAGCCGGCCGAGAGCGCGGACACAGCGGGTGCGGACGGCCGCGGAACTGGTGTTCATGGCTGCCGCGGTCTCCTCGATGCTGCGGTCCTCCCAGTAGCGCAGGACGACCACGGCACGGTCCTTGGCGGACAGCCGCCCGAGCGCCTCGACAAGGGTGAGCCGCAGCGGTGTGTCCCCGGTCGCGCCCGGGTCTGGCACCTCGGGGAGCGCATCGGTGGCGCGTTCCCTGCGGCTGCTGTGGCGCCGCTGATGGGCGAGGAAGGTGCGGGTGAGGACGGTCTGGGCGTAAGCGGCGGGGTTGTCGGCGCGGGCGACACGGCCCCAGCGGAGGTACACCCGGCCGAGGGTCTCCTGGACCAGGTCCTCGGCGAGATGGGTGTCGCCGCCGGTGAGCAGACAGGCGGACCGGTACAGATGCCTGGCCCGCGCCGCCGCGAACTCCGGGTACCCGTCGCTGCGGCCCTGTCTCATGCGTCCCCCGTGTGCCGTGCCATCGCGTCGCCGTCCGTTCCGTACGGCCCTCACCTCATTGATGCGATGGGACCACGGAAATGTTTCAACGGGCCGAGGGGGAGCGGCGGGTGGGGGCGGGCCGGGTGGGCAGAATCCGGTTGCCGGGTCCGAGCGGTGCTGACATGGTCCTCGTCATGCCGACCTTCTCCGCGTATGACGGAACGACGCTGGCGTACCACGTGTCCGGGGACGGCCCCCCGGTGATCTGCCTGCCCGGGGGGCCGATGAGGGACTCCGCCTACCTGGGCGACCTGGGCGGCCTCCCCGCGCACCGGCGGCTGATCCGGCTGGATCTTCGGGGCACCGGCCGGTCGGCGGCCCCTGAGGACACCGCCTCCTACCGCTGCGACCGGCTCGTCGACGACGTGGAGGCCCTGCGCGAGCACCTCGGTCTGGACGGCATGGACCTGCTCGCGCACAGTGCCGGGGCCAACCTCGCAGCGTCGTACGCGAGCCGTCACCCGGAGCGTGTCGGCCGGCTCGCGTTGATCACGCCGAGTGTCATGGCCGTCGGTATCGCGGTCACGGGAGACGTCCGGCGTGAGACGGCACGGCTGCGCCGGCACGAACCATGGTTCCCGGCCGCCTACGCGGCCCTGGAGGAGATCGTGGCGGGCCGCGCCACGGGTGACCACTGGCAGGCCGTCGCCCCGTTCTTCCACGGCCGCTGGGACGAGCCGGCGCGGGCCCTCGAGGCCGCCGACGGCGAGCAGAAGAACAGCGAGGCGGCTGCCGCCTTCGGTGCCGAGGGCGCATTCGAGCCCGACGCCACCCGGGCGGCGCTCGCGGGGTTCGGGTCGCCCGTGCTGCTGCTCGGCGGGGAGGTCGACCTGAATGCTCCTCCCCGTGCGGTGGCCGAGTACGCCGCGCTCTTCCCGCACGCCGAGCTCGTCCTTCAGCCCGGGGCCGGTCACTACCCCTGGCTCGACGACGCCGACCGCTTCACGGCGACCGTCGAGGCCTTCCTGGCCCGGACGGCCGCACCGGCACCGTGAACCCGGAGCACCGGAAGGCGGACGCCCGGCCTCCGGAGGCCGGGCGTCCAAGGTGCGGTGTCAGGTGAGGAGTCAGGGCAGCGCGTGGACGTGCGGGCCCACCGTGCTGGACCAGGCGTTGCCGGCCGCCGCGTCCCAGTTCGTCGACCAGGCCATGGCGCCCCGCAGGTCGGGATAGGTCTTCGACGGCTTGAAGGAGCCGCAGCTCGTGGCCTTGGCCAGGCAGTCGAGGGCGTTGTTCACCACCGCCGGGGAGACATAACCGCTTCCCGCCCCGCTCGGCGAGGCGGGGACGCCCAGACCCACCTGGGACGGGGACAGTCCGCCCTGGAGCTGGACGCAGGCCAGAGCCGTCAGGAAGTCCACCGAGCCCTGGCTGTAGACCTTGCCGTCACAGCCCAGCATGGAACCGCTGTTGTAGTACTGCGTGTTGACGACCGTGAGGATGTCCTTGACGTTCAGCGCCGTCTGGAAGTAGGCGCTCGACGTCGACTGCATGTCGATCGTCTGCGGGGCCATCGTGATGACCAGCGACGATCCCGCCTTCGACGACAGTTGCCGCAGCGCCTGCGTCATGTACGTGGCGTTCAGACCGTTCTCCAGATCGATGTCCACGCCGTCGAAGCCGTACGTCTGCATCAGCGAGTAGACCGAGTCGGCGAAGTTCGCCGCCGACGCCGCGTCGCTCACCGACACCGTGCCGTTTTGCCCGCCGACCGAGACGACCACCTTCTTGCCGGCCGCGTGCTTGGCGGCGATGTCCGCCTTGAACCGGTCCACCGTGTAGCCGCCGAGGCCGGAGGAGTCCAGGGTGAAGGACACCGCGCCCGGCGTGCTCGTCGCGTCCGCGAACGCCACCGCGATGATGTCGTACTGCGACGGCACGTCCGAGAGCTTCTGCACCGTCGCGCCGTTGTTGAAGTTCTGCCAGTAGCCCGTCACCGCGTGCTTCGGCAGTCCCCCGCCTCCGCCGCCGCCGGACGAGGGGGCGGTCGTGGCCGTCACCGGTGCCGACTTCGGCGACTCGCCCGCCGCGTTCGTCGCCGTCACCTGGAAGGAGTACGACGTCGACGGGGACAGGCCCGTCACCGTGGCCGAGGTGCCGGTCACGGCGGACACCCTGGTACCGCCCTGATAGACGTTGTAGCCCGTCGCGCCCGACACCGTGTTCCAGGACAGGGAGGCCGACGAGGACGTGGTGGAGGAGACCGCGAGACCCGTGGGGGCCGCGGGCAGGGTGGGTGACGGGTCGCCCCCGCCGCCCCCGTCCGGGCCGAACACCGACACGTCGTCCGCGTAGTACGCCGCCTGGCCGTACCAGCCGTGCAGGTACACCCTCACCGAGGTCGTAGCGGCGCCGGTGGTGAAGGTCGTCGACAGCTGCTTCCAGCTCGGCGAGTCCGGCGTCCACGTCGAGACGTCCGTCGTGCCGGTGCCCGTCGCGCCCAGGTAGGTGTAGCCGCCCTGCACCCACGCGCTCAGCGTGTACGTCGAGTTGGGCCTGACCGCCACGGTCTGGGTGCACTGCGCGTTGTCCTGGCCCGCCGGGGCGGCCTTCAGCGCGGCCGTGCCGCCGTGCACCGGGGACGGCACCGTCGTACCGCTGCCGGCCGAACAGGTCCAGTCGGCGAGGCCGGACTCGAAGCCGGCGTTCTTCGCGTTGTTCAGGTCCGCGGCGGCCGCGTGCCCGGCGCCCAGGAAGGTGAGGGCGAGGGCGGCGACGGCGGCCCCGGCCAGGGTCCGTCTGCGGCGGAGCATGCCTGGTACGCGGTCCACTTGGGCCTCCGATGGGGGAGAGGGCAGGGGGGAGGGAGGGCACTGCGGAACGGTGGCCACCGCCTGATGAGATGAATTTGGTCCAGACCAATTCGGATGTCAAGGCCTCCGGCGCCGCCAACGCCCTTGGCCGAGCGCCGAGTTGCGGCATATGCGCCTACTCTGTGTGGATCATGCTCGCACCTTCGGTGAGATGATCTTCCGGATTCGGTGTTGAGCGGGGCATGCCGTGGATATGGTGCTGTTGCAGGACGATGCAAGAGGACGTCACAGGGGCCAACTGAGGCGGTGGTCGACCACCCCGCCGCAGTGAACGGGGTGGTGTTGCAGCCGTGCCGACCGCGATAGCCGTCACCAGTCCCGACCTGGTGCTCCCACCGCTCGACCGGCAGACGCCGCCCGCCGCGGTCCAGCCCCAGCCCACGCTCGAGCAGTCCCTGAACGGCATGCACGCCCTCATCGAGCAGCACGGGTACGTCATCGCGCTGCACGCCGCGTCGGGCGACGACCCGGCCGTCCAGCGGCTGCGCACCGTGCGCTCGGTCCTGGAGAGCGACCGCATCGCGCTGCTCGGCCTCGATCTGCCCCCGCTCGGGCTCGCCCTGCTCGCCCAGCAGCTACGCCGGCTGTCGGTCTGTGACTTCAGCCCGGGCGTACTGGCGTCGTCCGCACGGCTGCTCGCCCACTACGTCTACGCCGGTGCCCTCCTCGGCTCGGTCGCGAAGCTCGACCGCGTGCCCGTCTCGCTCGCCGCACACGCCAAGTCCTGGGCCTCGAACTCCCAGTTCGCCGTACTCGCACATCCCCGGCCGCAGCTCGTCCGCGTCGGGCAGGGGGAGTTACCGGGCCCTGAGTTCGGCACCCGGATGGTCGTCGCCTCCGGCCAGCCGCCCTCGGACTGGGTCACCGCCTCCCTCGCGCCCGCATGGCGCGTGCAGGGTGTGGCGACCGTGCCCCTGCCGAAGGACTCCGGGCGCTGGTGGGGGACCCAGCGGCTCGTGGAGTTCGCCGCGGGCCTGCACGACGTGTCCGTGCTCTACCAGCTCGTCTCGTCCGTACGACGCGAGGTGTGCCACTGGTGCGGCCTCGAACTCATCGGAGACCGCTGCGGCTTCTGCGCCGCACCCCTGCCGCCGCCCCCCGAACAGCAGCCGGTCGCCGCCGCCCGCGCACTGCCGCGGGGCGGCACATGAGCCCCGTGCGCACCACCGCTTGACCGCTGACCGTCCCCCTGGCCGGACAGCGGACCGCCCGACCGCTCGGCACGTCCCTTCGAGGTGAGATGTAGTGAACGCACGCCAGCGCCGCGGCGTCATCCTGCTGGTGCTCTCGGCGCTCGCCGCCGTCGGCGCCTTCGCCGGAGTCCTGTCGGTGATCCGCGACGTGAACTCGAAGGTGGGGCCGGAGGTCACGGCGTACCGGCTCAAGGGCGACATCCCGCCGTACCAGCCGCTGACGGCCGACCGGTTCCAGCAGATCTCCATGCCCCGGCGCTGGCTGCCCGCGACCGCGGTCACCAGCCTCTCGCAGATCCGCGGCAAGATCGCCGTGACCCGGCTGGAGAAGGGATCGCTGCTCCAGAGCGACATGATCGTCGACCGGCCCGCCCTCCAGGCGGGACAGCAGGAGATCGCGATCATGATCGACGCGTCCACCGGTGTGGCCGGCAAGATCGACCCCGGCTCGCGGGTCAACATCTACGCGACCTTCAAGGCGCAGAACGACAAGAGCAAGGACGAGTCCAAGGTCATCGTGACCAATGCCCGCGTCCTCGACGTCGGCAGGCTCACCGCCCTCGACCCGCAGCAGTCCAGCGACGAGCGCCGCCGCAACGCCACCGAAGCCGTCCCCATCACCTTCGCGCTCGACACGGCGGACGCCCAACGGGTCGCGTACGCCGAGTCGTTCGCCGAACACGTCCGGCTCGCCCTGGTCGCGGGCGGCTCCCAGACCACGGTCACGCCCGGCGACCGCACGTACACCCTCGACCAGGACAAGTAGGAGGCCACGCATGAGGTCCGTCCCGGTCCCCGGCGGTCCCGTCCGCAGCGGTCCCGCCCCCGGCGGCACTGTTCTCGGCGGTCCCGTCCTCGGGAGGTTGCGCCGATGACCATCCGCATCCTCCCCGCCGTCGGCGACCCCGACGCGATGCGCGCGCTCACACCCCTGATCGGCCAGCTCCCCGACGCCGAGCCCGCCCAACCCGTGCAGGACTCCACCGCCCTGCTCGACACCCTGGCGCGGCTGGCCGGCGAGTCCCTCGACGAACTGCCGGAGGTCGTGCTCGTCCACGAGCGGATCGGACCGGTCCCCGCGCTCGACCTGATCCGGGACCTGGTGATGCGGTTCCCGGCGGTCGGGGTCGTCCTCGTCACCGCCGACACGAGCACGGGCGTCCTCACCGCCGCTATGGACTCCGGCGCCCGCGGCATCGTCCCCCTCCCTCTCGGCTACGACGCCCTCGCCGAACGCGTCCAGGCCGCCGCCGCCTGGTCCGCAGGGATGCGCCGCCACCTGGGCAGCGGGGCCCCCGAGGTGTACACCGGCCCCGGCGGGACCGTGGTGACGGTGACCGGCGCGAAGGGCGGTGTCGGCGCGACGGTCACGGCCGTTCAACTGGCCCTCGCGGCACGGGCGTCGGGCCGTACGGTCGCCCTGGTCGACCTCGACCTCCAGTCCGGCGACGTCGCCTCGTACCTGGACGTGCAGTTCCGGCGCTCGGTCGCCGACCTCGCCGCGATCACGGACATCAACCCCCGGGTCCTCCAGGACGCCGTCTACGCCCACGACAGCGGTGTCGGGCTGCTGCTCGCCCCCGCCGAGGGCGAACGCGGCGAGGAGGTCACCGACCGGGTGGCCCGCCAGGTCATCGGCGCGCTGCGCTCCCGCCACGACGTGGTGATCGTCGACTGCGGCGCCCAGATGAACTCCGCGACCGCCGCGGCCGTCGAGGTCGCCGACCAGGCGCTGCTGCTCGTCACCCCGGACGTGGTCGCGGTCCGCGCCGCCAAGCGGATGGTGCGCCTGTGGGACCGGCTCCAGATCCGCAAGGCCGAGGAGACGCTCACGGTCGTCAACCGCCACTCACGCGGTACGGAGATCCAGCCGGCCCTCGTCGAACGCATCACCGGCACCAGGGTGGCCCGCGCCGCGGTCCCCGCGTCCTTCAAGGAGCTTCAGTCGGTCGTGGACGCCGGGCGCCTCCAGGACCTCGACGCCCGCTCCACGGTGAAGCAGGCGCTCTGCGCACTGGCGGCCGAACTGGGCCTGGTGACGGCGCAGGAGGGCGGGGGCGGACGGCGGCGGAAGGCGCCGTCGGACCGGGGAGCGCTGACCCTGTGGCGCAAGGGCGGGGACCGCGGCGCGGTCACCCTGGAGTTCGCCGGGATGTTCCCGCTGCTGCTGGTCGTGATGGCACTGCTGTGGGAGTGCGTCCTGTACGGCTACACGTACTCGCTGGCGGGCAACGCGGCAGACGAGGCGGCGCGCGCGGCCACGGCGGCCTATGCCGTGCACGGCGATGTGGCGGCGGCGTGCCGGTCGGCGGGGGCCGCGCATCTGCCGGGCGCCTGGAGCGGCGCGGACATCCACTGCGGGCAGGAGGGGCCGGTGATGAAGGCGACGATACGGGCGGACGTCCCCCTGTTCTTCCCGGGCGTCGTCCCGGGCTGGCCGGTGGAGGGAAGCGCGGGCGCGGCGCTGGAGGGGAACGGCCGATGAGGGCTCTTCCGCGCCGTACGGCGATCCCCCGGGGGCGGCGAACGCGCCGCTGCGACGACCGGGGCGTCTCCATGCTGGAATTCGCCGGCTTCCTTCCCATCCTCCTGGTCATCGGGATGGCCGCCATCCAGCTCGGCCTCATCGGCTACGGCATCAACCAGGCCGGCACCGCCGCCCGCGCCGCCGCCCGCGTCGCCTCCCAGAACGGGGACGGCGCCGCGGCGGGCACGGCGGCCGTCAGCGGCTGGCTGCGCCCGAGCGTCTACGCGCCCCGAGGCGCCGGCACGACCACCGCCAGGGTCACCGTCACCGTCCCCTCCGTCATCCCCCTCTTCGACGCCTGGCCCGTGACCCGCCACGCCACCATGCCCAACGACCCCGACTCCGCCACCCCGTAGAGGAGTTGACGACCGGTATGAGTCTGCGCTCCCGTATCGCCGCCCCCGACGACGGCGGAGCCGCCCGCGAGGACGGACACCTCGTCGTGGTCTACCGCGCCAAGCTCCTCGAAGAGATCGACCTCGCCGAGATGTCCGGCCTCGCGGCGGCCGAACGCCGGGTCCGCCTGGAGCGCGTCCTCGGCCACATCATCAGCCGGGAAGGGCCGGTCCTCTCCTCCGCCGAGCGCTCCCAGCTGATCCGCCGGGTGGTCGACGAGGCCCTCGGCCTCGGTGTCCTCGAGCCGCTCCTCGCCGACGCGTCCATCACCGAGATCATGGTGAACGGCCCCGACTCGATCTTCGTGGAGCGGGCGGGTCGCGTCGAACAACTCCCGCTGCGCTTCGCCTCCACCGAGCAGCTGATGCAGACGATCGAACGCATCGTCTCGACGGTCAACCGGCGCGTCGACGAGTCCAACCCGATGGTCGACGCCCGCCTGCCCACCGGCGAACGCGTCAACGTCATCATCCCGCCGCTCGCCCTGACCGGGCCCACCCTCACGATCCGCCGCTTCCCGCGTGCCTACACCCTCCCCGAGCTCATCGGCCTGGGCTCCCTCGACGAGCAGATGCTGATGCTGCTCGCCGCGTTCGTCCGGGCCCGCTTCAACCTCATCGTCAGCGGTGGCACGGGCACCGGGAAGACGACCCTCCTCAACGCCCTGTCGGGGCTCATCCCGGCGCACGAGCGCATCATCACCATCGAGGACTCCGCCGAACTCCAGCTTCAGCAGGAGCATGTGATCCGGCTGGAGTCCCGGCCACCGAACGTCGAGGGCAAGGGCCAGATCACCATCCGCGACCTGGTCCGCAACAGCCTCCGCATGCGGCCCGACCGCATCATCGTCGGTGAGGTCCGCGGCGGCGAGACCCTGGACATGCTCCAGGCGA
The DNA here is from genome assembly GCF_040643755.1 of Streptomyces sp. NPDC047079. Lineage (NCBI taxonomy): Bacteria > Bacillati > Actinomycetota > Actinomycetes > Kitasatosporales > Streptomycetaceae > Streptomyces > Streptomyces sp. NPDC047079. Next base: position 106,489 of record NZ_JBEYUZ010000002.1, on the reverse strand, counting down.
TGTCGACGGGCCACGACGGCTCGCTCGCCACCGTCCACGCCAACTCCGCCGAGGACGCCCTGATGCGGTTGCAGACCCTGGGCTCGATGTCCGAGGTGCTGATCCCGTTCGAGGCGCTCAAGGACCAGATCAACTCGGCGGTGGACGTGGTCGTCCAGCTCGCCCGGTACGCCGACGGCTCCCGCAAGGTGGTCGAGATCGCCCTCGTGGTCTCCCACGGCCGGGAACAGTTCCGCGTCGCCACCGTGTCCCGTTTCGTCCCCCAGCCCCTCGCGGCCGACCGGATCGTCCGCGGCCGCTTCGAGCACCTCCCACTGCCCCGGCCGGTCGCGGAGAAGCTGTACGTCGCCGACGAACCGCTCCCGCCCGCCTTCGGCGTCGCGGAGGCCATCGACCCACTGAACACGCGGCAGGCCCTCGGATGACCCCCGCTCACGTCAGGAGCGCGCCATGAACGACCCCGCCCTCCTCGCCCTCGGCGCCACCGTCCTCACCGGCACGCTCGCCGTCGCGGGCGTCCACCTGTTCGCCTCCGGACGGGCCCAGCGGCAGGCGCTCGTCGACCGGCTCTCCGGCAACCCGGCGGGCCCCCCGCGCACGGCGGCCGGCCGCGTGCGGCGCTTCACCGCCGTCGACCGGCGGCTGCGCCGCACCCGTCTGGGCCGCATCCTCCAGCTGCGCCTGTCGGCCACGGGACTCGATCTGACGCCGGGGGAGTTCTTCACCTACGTCGCCGCCGTCGTCGTCGCGCTCTGGCTGATCGCGGCGTCGACGCTGGCGCCCTTCTTCGGCCCCCTTGCCGCCCTGGTCGGCGTCTGGAGCGCGGCCGTCTTCCTCAACTGGCAGCGCCAGAAACGCATCGAGGCCTTCATCAACCAGCTCCCGGACGTGGCCCGCCTGCTGGCCAACGCCACGGCCGCCGGCCTCGCCCTGCGCACCGCCCTCGCCATGGCCGCGGAGGAACTGGAGGCCCCGGCCGGCGAGGAACTGGCGCGCGTCGCCGACCAGCTGATGCTCGGCCGCTCGATCGACGACGCCCTCGGCGAACTCGCCGAGCGTCTGCCCTCCCGCGAACTGATCGTCCTGGTCACCACGCTCGTCCTCGCCAACAAGGCGGGCGGCTCGGTCGTCAACTCGCTGCGCAACCTCACCCAGACCCTGGAGGACCGCAAGGAGACCCGGCGGGAGGTCCGCACCATGCTGTCCGAGGTCAACGCGACGGCCTTCACGGTACCGCTGCTGGGCCTCGGCTCCCTGGTCCTGGTCAACTCCTCGAACGAGGGCGCCCTCGCCCGTGTCACCGGCTCCCCGCTCGGCCAGGGGCTGGTCCTTGTCGCGCTCGGCCTCTACATGGCCGGCTTCTTCGTCATCCGCCGTCTCGGCAAGATCGAAGTCTGAGGAGGGGCCTGCGATGACCGCCATGACCGGGATGCTGCCCCTGCTCCTCGCCCTGCTGACGGCCGTCTCCGTCACCGGGATCCTCCTCGGCATCCGTATGATCCGCGCCGACGCGAAGCTGCCGAGCGACCTGGCGCTCGCACTGGAGGTGGGCGCCACTCGGGTCTCCAAGGCGGGCTCGGCGGTCGACCGCCTCGGCATGCGGTTCGCCCCGCTCGTGCTGCGCCTCATGGGGCCGCGCCGCGTCGACGCCAAACGCCGCCGCATCGACATGGCCGGGAACCCGGGCGGCCTCACCCTTCAGCGGTACGCCGCACGCCGGGCGGTGTACGGCGTCTTCGGCCTGGTCGTGGGCCTGATGTTCCTCTCGAACGGACAACTGCTCTTCGCCGCGCTCACCTTCGCCTTCGGCCTGCTCGCCGCGGACGCCCTGATCTGGCAGGCCATCCGCGAACGCAAGGAGGTCATCGACCGCACGCTGCCGGACTTCCTGGACGTCCTCGCGGTCGTCGTCTCGGCAGGTCTCGGCTTCCGCCAGGCGCTGGACCGGGTCGCCGAGAAGTACGAGGGGCCCTGGGCGGACGAACTGCGCATCACCCTGCGCCAGATGGACATGGGCGTCAGCCGCCGGCAGGCCTTCGACGAACTGCGCCGCCGCAACTCATCCGAGCAGGTCGCCCAGTTCGTCTCCGCCCTCCAGCAGGGTGAGGAGCTGGGCTCCCCGATCGCGGAGACGCTGATCCAGCTGGCCACCGACATGCGGCGCACGGACGCCCAGAACGCCCGCCGCCGCGCGGCCAAGACGATCCCCAAGGCCACGCTGGTCACCCTGGTCTTCATGCTCCCGGCGACGATGATCCTCATCGCCACGGGCATGTTCCTGGGCGCGGGGACGGATTTCGGTTCGATCCTGGGCCGATGATGCGCAGCCGGACCGGTCACCCCACCCCCGGGTACCTGGAGGACGACGCCCCGCCGCCCGCCAGCGTCCGCCTCCAGCTGGGCGCACTCCAGGCCCTGTGCCGCCAGACCGTGGCCGTACGCCTCGCCATGGTCGTGATCGGAACCCCGTTCGCCCTGTCCCACACGCCCTCCGGCGCCCCCCGCTACGCCGTCCTCGCGGCCGCCGTCCTCGGCGTGATGACGTCGTACGCCCTGCTGCGCGACTGGGACCGCGTCGGCCCGCGCCTGCTCGCGCACCCGACGCTCATGGCGCTGGACCTGCTCTTCGTCGCCACCCTCCTGCTGACCGCGTCCCCGGCCTCCCCGCTCGCCTACGCCACGGTCTGCACACCCCTGCTGTCCGGCCTGCTCTACGGCTGGCGCGGCGCCGGCGTCCTCACCGGTCTGCAACTGGCCGTCGTGCTCGCGGTGTTCCGCGCCTGGGAGCACCGCCCCGGCGCCGGTGTCAGCACCCTCCTCATCGCCGGGTTCTGCGCCGCCGCGGGCGTCATCGGGGTGACCCTGCGCAATCTGATGTTCCGCTTCGGCGCCGCCAGCGAGGCACTGTCGGAGGCGAACGCCCGTCTCGCGGCGACGGAGGCCGTCGAATCCGAACGCGCCCGGCTGGCCCGGGAGATGCACGATTCGGTCACGAAGACCCTGCACGGACTGGCGCTGGCCGCGGAGGCGCTCGCCGCCTCGGCCGAGAACCACGACCCCGCAACGCTCAAGCGCCAGGCGAGACTGGTGGCCGACGCGGCACGCCGCGCCGCGACGGAGTCCCGCGACCTGCTGTCGGACCTGCGCCACCGCACCCACTTCACGACGGGACGCTTGGACCTGGCCGCCGAACTGACCGTGCGGGCACGGCAGTTCTCCGCCCGCGACGGCGCCGAGACCGACCTGAGGCTGCCGGACACCCCGCTGATGCTGCCGTACGCGACGGCCCACGACGTGCTGTCCATCGTCTCCGAGGCACTGGAGAACACCCACCGCCACGCCCGTGCCACCCGCGTACGCATCGAACTCGAAGCCTCCGGCGTCGCGGCGTTCGATCTGCGCATCGGGGACAACGGTGTCGGCCTGCCCCCGACGGCCGTGCCCGAGAACCTGGCGAAAACCGGCCACTTCGGCCTGCTGGGCATGGCGGAACGCGCCGCCTCCCTGCGTGGCCGCCTCCGCCTGGGCCGCTCACCGCTCGGCGGCGCCGAGATCCATCTGCACATCCCCGTTCCCGCCCCCGCTCCCCACCGCCCCCAAGAGGAGGCCGCCCATGCCTGACCAGGCACTTCCCGGTCCGCCGCTGCGCGTCCTCGTGGCCGACGACAACCCGGTCGTACGGGCGGGCCTGACCGCCCTGCTGTCCGTCCACGGTGACATCGACGTGGTGGCGGAGGCGGCCGACGGCGAGCAGGCCCTCGCGTACGCCGCCCGGCACCACCCGGACGTCGTCCTCCTGGACCTCCGTATGCCCGGCACGGACGGCCTGACCGCGCTGCCCCGACTGGCCCGTACGGCCCCCGTGATGATGCTCACGTACAGCGGGGAACCCGAGGTCGTGGCGGAGGCGCTGCGCCGCGGGGCCTCCGGCTATCTCGTGCACGGCGAGTTCACTGCGGCCGAACTGGTCGCCGCGGTGCGGGATCTGCGGCAAGGGCGCCACCCTGTCTCGTCTTCGCTCGGAGTTTCCTACGAACCGAAACGAAGCACTTCGCACCTGCAACCGCCTGTGGCACATTCGTCGAAGGCTCGGCCCGCCCGCACGGGGGGCCTGCGGCGCCGTGCCGCGGGATGGCTGGACTTCGGCCTGAGCTCCAGGGAGGTGGAGGTCATGGATCTCATCGCGGCCGGCATGAACAACCGGCAGATCGCCGCCGCCTGCTTCATCAGCGAGAAGACGGTCAAGAACCACATCAACCGCATCTTCGCGAAGCTGCACAGTTCTTCGCGCAGCGAGGCGATCGCCCACTGGCTGGGGACGGCCCGGGAGGGGTGGAGCCGATGACCCGTCCGGCGTACGGAAGTTGGGCCCCTGGACCCACTCCCGGTGAGGACGCTTTCACGTACGGTGCGTGGGTTGGTCGTAGCCGCATCGGGCGGGAGGGCAGGGGCCGTGGTGACAAGGACGAGGCACAGGATCGGCACGTGGAAGCGGACCGTGGCATCCCGGATGCGGGGGGCCGGACGGGATGCGGGGGCCGGGTTCGTGGAGTACGCCGGGCTGATGATCATCATTGCCGGGATCTTCACAATGATCGACGGCCTCGGACTCGACGGCGCGATCTCGGGGGCGATCATGAATGCGGTGACCAACGTCATCGGCGGCGGCTGACCCCTCCACGCCGACTCACAGACAGCGGACAGACGCTCCCCCTCTACATCTGGCTAACGGGGATCCTGCTGTTCGCCGCGATCGCTTTCTTCGTCTTCGCCCAAGCAGCGTCCGCCCGCAATGGAGCTCAATCCGCGGCGGACGCTGCTGCGTTGGCAGCCGCACAGGACTCTCGCCAGGAGTTGATGGCGGGCCTGCAGGGCGCCATCGGAAAGAATGACGACTGGCTGAAGTGGCTTCGAGGCGAAGGCCTCCAGGGCACGGGAGCGAGCGCCGCGGCCGAGCGGCTGGCCGCCGACAACGACTCGACCGTACAGGGCGGCGCCGTCCCCACCACCGTCAATGGCTTTCCCGGATACCAGGTGGAGATCGAGACCCGCTACACGGTGGGGAAGTCCATCATTCCGGGCACGGAGACACGGCACGCGAGGGCCGAGGCCGTCGCGGTGATTGAACCGCGCTGCATCGTCCCGTCGGACGCCGATCCGAAAAAGCCCGTCCATCTCGACTGTGACGGCCAGTCCGTGGACGTCGACCCCGCACATTTTGGTTCGGACGACCTTCCTGACGCGTCCGTGCTGTTCTCTGTGCATCTGGCCAAATGAAAGGAAGCCGTACCGATGGACTTTCCGCGCACCATGAGGGGCCGCAGGGTGCTGAGCGCGGTCGCGATCACGACCGGGCTGGTCCTCACGGTGGCCGGTTGCGGTGGGGGAAGTGACGGTAAGTCGGACAAGGGAGCATCGGCTTCGTCGGCACCCGCCCGAAGCGGTGGCGGCGACCAGGAGCAGTCCCAGGCGCCTCAGCCGGACACGGTACTCGCCGAGGTCAAGGGAGAGAACGGACTGGCGCTGACGGTGACCTCCGCGAAACGTGACAACGGGGGCTTCGTCACCGTCGAAGGGACCGTCACTAACAACACGGGCACGCTCTGGGTGGCTGCGAGCTGGCGCGGTGACGAGCGGGAGCTGGCCAGGAACGGTGGATCCATCGCCGGGGCCAGCCTGATCGATCAGAAGGGCAAGAAGAAGTACCTGATCCTCCGCGACACCTCGGGACGCTGCCTCTGCACGCAGTTCACCGGCGGAGTCAGGGAAGGGGCGACCGCGCAATGGTTCGCCCAGTTCCCCGCCCCACCCGAAGGCACCGACACCGTCGACTTCCAGGTCGGTGCCATGCCCCCCGCCTCCATCGAACTCTCCCGGGGGTGAACGGCCATGCCCCTCCCCCTCCGTGCCGTCACCGCCCTCTCCCTCCTCACCGTGCTGGGGCTCGCCGGTGGCCCCCCGGCCGCCGCCGATGACAGTCCCAGCGCGCCCCCCGGTACCGTCACCACCTCGCCGCCACCGACCGTCGACCCCGGCAGCCCGGGGCTGAAGCTCTCCGACGGGGCCACCCTCGCGCCGGCCAAGGTGCTCGACATCAAGTCCGTCGTGGAGGACCTCGGCGGTGAGGAGCGCCGTGAGGACACCAACGAGAACGTCACGTTCGCGCTCCAGGCGGAGGTGCTGTTCCCCAAGGACAGCAACAAGCTGAACCCGGAGGCCCGCTCCCGCATCGACGCCATCGCGGACGAGATAAGGAAGCAGAGCGCCACGAACGTCCGCGTCTTCGGCTTCACCGACAACCTGGGCTCGTACGCCCATGGCCTGGTCCTCTCCAGGAAGCGCGCGGAGGCGGTCCACGACCGGCTGGCCGCGCGCCTGGGCGGGACCGTCACCTTCGAGGTGCGCGGCTACAGCGAGGACTACCCGATCGCCGACAACTCCACGGAGGAGGGGCGCCGCAAGAACCGCCGCGTGGAGGTGTCGTTCCCCAGGGGGGAGCCCTCCTCGGGTTCGGCGGGTACCGCCGGGGGCTGAGCTCCGGGTGCGAATCACCCGGAGCAGCCTCCCCCTGCGCGCGGCGCCGCTGCGCGATGCTCGTGCCGTCCGGATGGTCGGCGTCGGAACCGGGAGCTGCCATGAGAAAGATCGTCCTGATGATGTCCATGTCCCTGGACGGCTTCATCGAGGGCCCGAACCGTGAGATCGACTGGCACCTTGTCGACGACGAACTGCACCAGCATTTCAACGACGTGCTGAAGGAGATGGGCGCGTTCCTGAACGGGCGTGTCACCTACGAGCTCATGGCCGATTTCTGGCCCACCGCGGACGCCGATCCGCACCGCTCGGGGCCGATGATGGAGTACGCCCGGATCTGGCGGAACATGCCGAAGGTCGTGTTCTCCCGGACGCTCCAGCACGCGGGCTGGCACACCACCATCGTCAGGGAGGTCGTGGTGGAGGACGTCCTCGCGCTCAAGGCGCAGGAGGGCGGCGACCTCGCGCTCGGCGGTGCCGCACTGGCCGCCGAGTTCCTGCGGCACGACCTGGTGGACGAGTTCCGGGTGTACGTCCATCCGATCCTCGTCGGCCGCGGGCAGCGCCTCTTCGCCGAGTCCGACGAGCTGACCGCCCTGCGCCTCATCGACTCCCGCCGGTTCGGCAACGGTGTCGTGCTGCTGCACTACGAGCGCCCCAGGGAAGGCGGCCGTTAAAGGTGTTGTGCGCTCCGGGCCCGCTCGGTAGGAAGGCCGCATGACTGGACTCGGTGCCTTGTTCCGGCCGCAACTGCCCCCCGAGCGGCTGCACGCGTTGGCCCGGCTGGCCGACGAGTCGGCCCTCGAGGAGCTGTGGCTGTGGGAGGACTGCTTCCTGGAAGGGGGCGTCTCGGCCGCGGCCGCCGCGCTCGCCTGGACCGAGCGGCTGCGCGTGGGCATCGGACTGCTGCCCGTCCCGCTGCGGAACGTCGCGGTCACCGCGATGGAGGCCGCCACGCTGGAGCGCATGTTCCCGGGCCGGGCGGTCCTCGGCGTCGGGCACGGCGTCCAGAGCTGGATGGGACAGGTCGGCGCCCGTGCCGAGTCGCCCCTGACGCTGTTGCGCGAGTACCTCGACGCCCTGCGGGCCCTGCTCCGCGGCGAGCGCGTCACCACGGACGGGCGGTATGTGAGGCTCGACGCCGTCGCGCTGGACTGGCCGCCCGCGGAGCCGGTCCGCGTTCTCGCCGGGGCCACCGGACCGCAGTCGCTGCGGCTTTCCGGGCAGGCGGCGGACGGGACGGTCCTGACCGCGTCCACCACGGCTGAGGGCGTACGGCGGGCCCGCGCCCTCATCGACGACGGGCGGGCGGCGGCCGGCCGTACCGACCCCCACCACGTCGTCGTCTACCTGCTCACCGCCACCGGCCCGGACGCTGCTGCCCGCCTCAGGGCCGAGCTCGACGCGACGGGCCTGGGTTCCGTGCCGGACCTCGGTGTCGCGGGGGACGCGGGCGCCGTCGCCAAGGCCGTCCGGCGGCTGGCGGAGGCGGGTGCCGACACGGTGGTCCTCCAGCCCACGGGCGACGAGCCGGACCCCGAGGGCTTCGTACGGTTCGCGGCCGGGGAAGTCCGCCCGCTGGTGCCGTAGTCCGCCCCTCGGCGGTGCCAGGCAGGAGCCTGGGCGGTCCCGACGCCGTTATTCGGTCGCGCCCCCGGGCCGGGCGCTGAAAGCATCGCCCGTGTGAGCGGCGACCGTACGTTCGAAGAACTCGTCCGGGAAGCCGTCGACGCCTCCGTCGACGGCTGGGACTTCTCATGGTTCGAGGGAAGGGCGACGGAGGAGCGGCCACCGTGGGGTTACGCGCGTTCGATGGCGGAGCGGCTCGCGCGCGCCTCCGCCGCGCTCGACATCCAGACCGGCGGAGGAGAGGTCCTGGCCTCGGCCCCGACCCTGCCGCCGGTCACCGCCGCCACCGAGGGCTGGCCGGCCAACGTCGCCCGGGCCACCGCCCTGCTCCATCCGCGTGGTGCGGTGGTCGTCGCCTCGCCCGAGGACGCGCCGCTGCCCTTCGCGGACGCCGCCTTCGACCTCGTCACCAGCCGGCACCCGGTGCGGACGTACTGGCGTGAGATCGCTCGTGTCCTGCGCCCCGGCGGCACGTACTTCTCGCAGCAGGTCGGCCCGGCGAGCGCGTTCGAGGTCGTCGAGTACTTCCTCGGGCCGCAGCCGGAGGAGGTCCGCGGCGCGCGGGATCCCAGGCACGCGCGGGCAGAGGCCGAAGCGGCCGGTCTCGAGGTCGTCGACCTCCAGGAGGCCCGGCTGCGTATGGAGTTCCACGACATCGGCACGGTCGTCCACTTCCTGCGCAAGGTGATCTGGATGGTGCCCGATTTCACCGTGGAGCGGTACGAGCCCCGTCTGCGGTCCCTGCACGAGCGGATCCGCTCCGAGGGACCCTTCGTCGCCCACAGCACCCGCTTCCTGGTCGAGGCCCGTAAACCCGGGGCACAGGAGTCCCCGTGAGGGGGCGAGCGCCCGGGGTTTCCACATCGTTATCGAGCGCGGCTCGCGTCGCCCGTGCGGCTCACGTTAAGTTCAGACCAAGGTAATTCGCGTGAGCAAAGCTGCGCGGGCGGTACCGCGCAGTGGAGGGGGCTGCGCGGTGCCCTGCTCCCGGGGCCGACGCGCCGTCAGACGTCCCGAAGGGCGATGCGGCTTCCGCGTCGTACGCCCCAGTGCTCCATCGCTCCGGCCTCCGCCTCCAGAACGTGGCGCGCCCACGGACGAGGCAGGCCGATCCGCCCCGGCCGCATGCTCCTCACCGCCACCACCCGCAGGTTCCGGTCCAGATACGCGACGTCGATCGCGAACCGCATCCCCAGGGTGTGCACCGCGCCGGCCGGGCTGAGCAGCAACGCGCCCTCGATCCCCTCGCGTCCGAGCAGCCCGCGCCGCCGGTCGCGCGCCGACCGGGCGACCTCCAGGGGTACCGGTGCGATCGCCTCCGCCGTCGTGAACGTGGCCATGGCGGCCACGTTAGCGGCGGCGTCAAGTTGCCGTTCCTCGCGCGGGTCACCCACCTGGAGTACGCCGCACGGTGTCCTCACTTGCCCCACCATGCTACGCACATCCCTTAGATCCCCTTGGATCCCTCGGGATTCGGCCGGTTTTCCTTGGAATCCCCCGTGATTCGGCCATGATTCGGTGCGGAATCAACGCCTCCGGGGCCACCAGGGCGTCGCCGGATGATTTCGGAGAGTAGTTGTGGCCCGCCAATGCAGGCGCCGGCCCTTACGAAGGGTTATGGTGGAAACCCCCCCTCGGGCCGGTCCGTCTCCCCCCCACGGACCGGCCCGTTTCTCTTGCCCCCTCCGGCGCCCCTGGGCCGGCCCCGGCCGCCCTCGGCAGGGCAGGGCATGACCCGCCCTTCGGCCGGGAAACCGTATGAGCGTGGCGCACCCACCGACCCCCGCGCCGGGCGTGCGCATCGCGCCCGGCGGCCCGGAAGAGGCGATTGCGGAGCCGCCGTTCACCGGTGCGGCGCCGGGGCGGGCCGCCGACACCTGTGGGCGGAGCCCCGGTTGTGCGGGGGTAGGCTTCGCCTCCGGGGGCCGCCATCCGACGGGAGCGCACCCGCCCGCACCTGTCTGATCCGCACGGAGGGGCTGACAATCACGTGAACCTGCGCGACAAGCTGCGCGGCCTGCTGGTCAGGTTGTACGCACGCCGGGTGGAAGGCCACCTGGACCACGCTCAGGTGCCCAAGCACATCGGCGTCATCATGGACGGCAACCGGCGCTGGGCGAAGGCGGCGGGCTCCACCACGGCACAGGGCCACCAGGCCGGCGCGGACAAGATCGAGGAGTTCCTCGGCTGGTGCGCCGAGACGGACGTCGAGGTCGTCACCCTCTGGCTGATGTCGACGGACAACCTGAACCGGCCGAAGGAGGAGCTGGTCCCGCTCCTGGGCATCATCGCGGACACCGTGCGCTCGCTCGCCGCCGACGGCCGCTGGCGTGTGCACCACGTCGGCGCGCGCGACATCGTGCCCGCGCATGTGCAGACCGCGCTGAAGGAGGCCGAGGAGGCCACGGCGCACATCGACGGGATACTCGTGAACGTCGCCGTCGGGTACGGGGGCCGCCAGGAGATCGCCGACGCCGTCCGCTCGATGCTCCTCGAGGCCCACGAGAAGGGCACCTCGATGGAGGACCTCGCCGAGTCAGTGGACGTGGACCTGATCGGCCGGCACCTCTACACCAGCGACCAGCCGGACCCCGACCTCGTCATCCGGACCAGCGGCGAGCAGCGGTTGTCCGGTTTCATGCTGTGGCAAACGGCCCATTCGGAGTACTACTTCTGCGAGGTCTTCTGGCCGGCCTTCCGCAAGGTCGACTTCCTGCGCGCACTGCGTGACTACGCGGCGCGACACCGCCGCTACGGCGGCTGAGCACCCCCCGGTCACCCGATCGGGTGCCCGCCGGGAGGGGGACGTCACGAGGAGTTCACCGGGGCGCCGCCGTACGCCCTGGCATGGCAGCGCGTGTTCGAGGGCATAAACGAAACAGGTCGACACCCGAACCACGGGTGTCGTATCTCAGCGGGCGGCTCGGGGTCGTCCGCCCGGGAGGCCCTTTGCACCAGCCCGACCGTGCGGTCACCGTACGGAGGAAGCGGCGGAGGGCCGGTTCCCGGCCCGTGCATCGAGGCCGGCAACCGGTCCAGTTCCTTCTCGTCGCTCCCCGACCTCATCCGAGGGGGTACGTCCTTCCGTGGTGACCAGCACAAAGCGCCGCAAGCTCGACCGGCGCACCTACGTTCTCGACACCAGCGTCCTGCTGGCCGACCCGAATGCCATGAGCCGCTTCGAAGAGCACGAGGTCGTGCTCCCGGTGGTCGTGGTCACGGAGCTGGAGGCCAAGCGGCACCATCCCGAACTCGGCTACTTCGCCCGGCAGGCCCTGCGCCTGCTCGACGACTACCGGGTGCGGTACGGCCGTCTCGACGCCCCCCTTCCGATCGGGGACCTCGGCGGGACCCTCCGGGTCGAGCTCAACCACTCGGACCCCAGCGTGCTGCCCACCGGCTACCGCCTGGGTGACAACGACTCCCGCATCCTCGCGGTCGCCCGCAACCTCCAGGCGGAGGGGTTCGACGTCACCGTCGTGTCGAAGGACCTCCCGCTGAGGATCAAGGCGTCCTCGGTCGGGCTGCTCGCCGAGGAGTACCGCGCGGAGCTGGCCATCACGGACTCCTCCGGCTGGACCGGCATGTCCGAACTGACCCTTTCGGCCGAACAGGTGGACATCCTCTTCGAAGAGGGGCACGTGCATGTCCCCGAGGCCGCCGACCTGCCCGTGCACACCGGCCTGACGATCCAGTCGGAGCGGGGCAAGGCACTGGGCCGTGTCACGGCGGAGGGCGACGTCCGTCTCGTGCGCGGGGACCGGGAGGCGTTCGGCATCAAGGGCCGTAGCGCCGAGCAGCGGATCGCCCTGGACCTGCTGCTGGACCCGGACGTGGGGATCGTGTCGATGGGCGGCCGGGCCGGGACCGGCAAGTCCGCGCTGGCGCTGTGCGCGGGCCTGGAGGCGGTGCTCGAGCGCCGGCAGCACCAGAAGGTGATGGTCTTCCGGCCGCTGTACGCGGTCGGCGGGCAGGAACTCGGCTATCTGCCCGGCACCGAGGCCGAGAAGATGAGCCCCTGGGCGCAGGCGGTCTTCGACACGCTGTCCGCGGTCACCACCCGCGAGGTCATCGAAGAGGTCACCGCGCGCGGGATGCTGGAGGTCCTCCCGCTCACACACATCCGCGGCCGTTCGCTGCACGACGCCTTCGTGATCGTGGACGAGGCCCAGTCCCTCGAACGGAATGTGCTGCTGACCGTTCTGTCCCGGATCGGAGCGAATTCCCGGGTCGTTCTGACGCATGACGTGGCCCAGCGGGACAACCTGAGGGTGGGCCGGTACGACGGAGTCGTCGCCGTCGTGGAGAAACTGAAGGGGCATCCGCTTTTCGCGCACGTCACGCTGACGCGGTCCGAGAGGTCCCAGATCGCGGCCCTTGTGACCGAAATGCTCGAAGAGGGGCAGATCTGAACCCCACGTCCAACGTGAGGTAATCACCCACCCATTGGCGCCGCCCGGCAAAGGTCCAGAGCCTAGCCGGGCGGCGCTTTGGTGTGCGGCTATTTCCGTGAATCCCTTGGGCCAAACGAGGTGTGAGCTTTCACACTCAGCGCAGAATTGCCACCCGGCGTCCGGTTACGGCAGAGTCTCACTCCTGTCAGGCCCCGCATACGACACAGCTGTGCCCCCAGCGGTACTGCACAACCGAAGCACCAGAACTCCATAGAGCCGTCGTATGCCGCCCGAGCACCATGCGGCGCTTCCTTCACGGAAGTTGCCCACCGGGCCCGTGCCTCCCGTGACCCCGCAGTTGGGAGGCCAGCGTCAGGGGCACGATTGCGTCCGCCAGGGTCACCGAAGCGGGCGATGCTGGAAGGAAACCGTGTGAGCCGGATTTCGGTCCGGGGATTCGCAGTGGCCTCGGCCACGGCGGTCACCGCTGTCGGCGCCGTCACCGGTGTTGCCTCGGGCAGCACTGGACAGCCCTCGATCGACGCCGAGGCGACGGCCAGCGAGACGACGCTCCTCGCGGACATACCCGCGGGACAACAGGCCCAGGTGCAGACCGCGTCGCTGACGCAGCAGGCCGACGCCCAGGCCATCGCCGCGGACGCGAGCGCCAAGAAGGACGCCGAGGAGGCGGCCCGCAAGCAGGCGGCCGCGGACGCGGTGGCCAAGCAGAAGGCCGCTCAGGCGGCCGAAGAGGCGGCCAAGGCCCGCAAGGAGGCCGAGGCCAAGGCCAGCCGCGACGCGAGTCGTGACGTGTCCAGCTTCCCGGTCCAGAGCTCCTACTCGGTCGCGCAGATCCAGGCGATGGCGCGTCAGATGGTGGGGGCCGGTCAGTTCCAGTGCTTCAGCAACATCGTCGACCACGAGTCGAGCTGGAACTACCGGGCGGTCAACGCCTCCTCCGGCGCCTACGGTCTCTTCCAGGCTCTGCCCGGCTCCAAGATGTCGTCCGTCGGCGCCGACTGGCAGACCAACCCGGCCACGCAGATCAAGTGGGGCCTCAACTACATGAACGGCCGGTACGGCAGCCCGTGTGAGGCCTGGTCGTTCTGGCAGGCCAACCACTGGTACTGAGCCGCTGGTCCGCCCGCGGCCGGTCACTCAACCTCACGCAGCCCCTCACCGTCTATGGGTGAGGGGCTACGGCCGTTTACGGCCACCGGCGCCCGCCATGTACGGTCTGAGACGACGACTCCAGGGGGGAGTGGTGGGAGGCACCCGGGGACACGGGGGAAGAGGACGGATCATGTCGCAAGTGCCAGGCTGGCTGGCTCGGATCGGGAGCGGGCTCACCCACATGAGTGAGCGGCTGGACGAGCGCCGCGCCGAGGTGGCGAAGGAGCACACCGAGCCCGACCCACCCCCCGCGGTGGACCACGTGCCGCCGCCGGCGCCCGCCGCGCAACAGCCGCGCCCGCACCCCGTGGAGGCGGTGCCGTGGGGTGTGCGGGTCGCGGCCGAGGCGGGCTGGCGGGTGCTCGTCCTCGCGGGCACGGTCTGGGTGCTGATGCGGGTCATCAGCGCCGTGCAGCTGGTGGTGCTCGCGTTCGTGTGCGCGCTGCTCATCACGGCGCTGCTCCAGCCGACCGTGGCGCGACTGAGGCGTCACGGTGTGCCGCGGGGGCCGGCGACCGCGCTGACCGCCATCCTCGGCTTCGTCATCATGGGGCTGATCGGGTGGTTCGTGACCTGGCAGGTCATGGAGAACATCGACTCGCTGTCCAACCAGATCCAGGACGGCATCGACGAGCTGCGCAAGTGGCTGCTGCACAGCCCCTTCCACGTCACGGACAAGCAGATCAACGAGATCGCGAAGAACCTGCGGGAGGCGATCGGCGCCAACACCGACCAGATCACCTCGGCGGGCCTCGAGGGCGTGACGGTGATCGTGGAGGCGCTGACCGGCATCCTCCTGACGATGTTCTCCACCCTCTTCCTGCTCTACGACGGCAGGCGCATCTGGGAGTGGACGCTGAAGCTGGTGCCGGCCGCGGCGCGGCCGGGAGTCGCGGGCGCGGGTCCACGGGCGTGGCGCACGCTGACCGCGTATGTGCGCGGCACGGTGATCGTGGCCCTGATCGACGCGATCTTCATCGGCCTGGGGATCTACTTCCTGAACGTCCCCATGGCCGTGCCGCTCGCCGTGTTCATCTTCCTGTTCTCCTTCATCCCCCTGGTGGGTGCGGTGGCATCGGGCGCGCTGGCGGTGGTGGTGGCGCTGGTGACGCAGGGCGTCTTCACCGCCATCATGACGCTGGTCGTGGTGCTCGCCGTCCAGCAGATCGAGGGCCACGTCCTGCAACCGTTCATCCTGGGCCGGGCGGTGCGGGTCCACCCGCTGGCGGTGGTGCTGTCGGTGACGACCGGCGGGATGGTCGCCGGGATCGGCGGAGCCGTGGTGGCCGTACCGCTGGTGGCGGTCACGAACACCGTGGTGGGCTATCTGCGGTCGTACGCGAGCGGCTTGGTGGCGCCGCCCGGCCAGCGGACGGACGACGGCTCGACGGCGCACGCGGACCCGGAGGAACCACCGATGGAGGAACCGCCGATGGAGGAAGCCTCCGCGTCGCCGTCCGCGTAGCGGCCGGGTGCTTCCGGCGCGCCGCGCGGGCATGCGAAAAGGGGCCCGCACCCGGCCGATGCCGGGTGCGGGCCCCTTCGCGTGCGGCCGCTGCTCGGCCGCGGTCAGGCCATCACTCGGCCAGGACCGCCTCCGCGTCCAGCGTCACGCCGACCGCCTGGACCACCGAAGCGATCTTGAAGGCCTCCTGGATGACCTCACGCTCGAGGCCCGCCTTGCGGAGGACCTGCTCGTGGGAGTCCAGGCACATACCGCAGCCGTTGATCGCGGACACGGCGAACGACCACAGCTCGAAGTCGACCTTGTCGACCCCCGGGTTGCCGATGACGTTCATCCGCAGACCCGCGCGCAGGTTGCCGTACTCGTGGTCCGAGAGCAGGTGGCGCGTGCGGTAGAAGACGTTGTTCATCGCCATGACGGCAGCCGCGGACTTGGCCGCGGTGTACGCCTCGGGCGTGAGGTTCGCCTTCGCCTCGGGCTCCAGCTCACGCAGCACGATCGGCGAGCGCGAGGCGATCGCCGTCGCCAGCACCGTGCCCCACAGCTGCTGGGCCGGCAGGTCCGAGTTGCCGATGACCGAGCCCAGGTTGAGCTTCAGGTCCTTGGCGTAGTCCGGCAGGGCGTTCTTGAGCGAGTCCAGGGACATCGGGTCACTCACCAGCCAGCAGCTTGACCGGGTCCAGGGTCTCGTCGCCCTTGCTCCAGTTGCAGGGGCAGAGCTCGTCGGTCTGGAGGGCGTCCAGGACCCGCAGGACCTCCTTCGGGTTCCGGCCGACGGAGCCCGCGGTCACCATGGTGAACTGGATCTCGTTGTTCTGGTCCACGATGAAGACGGCGCGCTGCGCGAAGCCGTCCTCACCCTCGATGCCCAGGGCGCGCATCAGCTCGTGCTTCGAGTCGGCCATCATCGGGAACGGCAGCTCACGCAGGTCCGGGTGGTCCTTGCGCCAGGCGTGGTGCACGAACTCGGAGTCGCCGGAGAAGCCGAGGATCTGGGCGTCACGGTCGGCGAACTCGTCGTTGAGCTTGCCGAAGGCCGCGATCTCGGTCGGGCACACGAAGGTGAAGTCCTTGGGCCATGCGAAGACGATCTTCCACTTGCCCTCGTAGGTCTTGTGGTTGATCTGCTCGAACTCCTTGCCCGTCTCCAGCGAGACGCAGGCGGTCAGGTCGAACTCGGGGAACTTGTCACCGACAGTGAGCACGCGCTCTCCTTGCAGCACAGAAACACCTCTGAGGCAAGGTGTTTCTCATGGGTTGGACGATTCCGATCCTGGCACAGGGTCGATTGATTCGGGAAATAGCTACACTCGGTCATGTTGATCGGTGAGGACTATCAGTGACCATCAGTAAGGGGTATGCCATGGCCGGTGCCAAGCCCCATGGGCGCCGCCAGCCCAGTCTCGCCCAGCTGCGGGCCTTCGCCGCCGTCGCGGAGCACCTCCACTTCCGGGACGCCGCCGCCGGGATCGGCATGAGCCAACCCGCGCTGTCGGGCGCCGTCTCCGCCCTGGAGGAGGTGCTCGGCGTCACACTGCTGGAGCGCACCACCCGCAAGGTGCTCCTCTCGCCCGCCGGCGAGCGTCTCGCCGTACGGGCCAAGGCGGTGCTGGACGAGGTCGGCGCGCTCATGGAGGAGGCCGATGCCGTCCGGGCGCCCTTCACCGGGGTACTGCGGCTCGGGGTGATCCCGACCGTAGCGCCGTACCTGCTGCCCACCGTCCTCGAGCTCGTCCACGACCGCTATCCGGACCTCGACCTCCAGGTCCACGAGGAGCAGACCGCCAACCTGCTCGACGGACTCACCAGCGGCCGCCTGGACCTGCTGCTCCTCGCCGTGCCCCTGGGAGTGCCCGGTGTCGTCGAACTTCCCCTCTTCGACGAGGACTTCGTGCTCGTCACCCCGCTCGGCCACTGGCTCGGCGGACGGGAGGGGATACCCCGGGAGGCGCTGCGCGAGCTGAATCTGCTGCTCCTGGACGAGGGGCACTGCCTGCGGGACCAGGCCCTCGACATCTGCCGGGAGGCCGGCCGTGAGGACGCGCCCGTGACCACGACCGCCGCCGGTCTGTCCACCCTCGTCCAGCTCGTGGCCGGCGGCCTCGGCGTGACCCTGCTGCCGCACACCGCCCTCAAGGTGGAGACCACCCGCAGCAACCAGCTCCTGACCGGCTACTTCGCGGACCCGGCCCCGACCCGCCGCGTCGCCTTGGCGATGCGCGCGGGAGCCGCCCGGGGCGCCGAGTACGAGGAGCTGGCCCAGGCGCTGCGGGGCGCCCTGCGCCCACTGCCGGTACGGGTGCTCGAAGCCGATGCCTGACCGCCCCCGGGCGGCCCGCCGGTGAACGCGTGCGGGCCCCTCCCCCGGCAGGGGAAGGGGCCCGCGGGGCCGGCCGGCGGTCACTCGGTGCGCAGGCCGTCCGGCCGCATCAGCCGCAGCAGCGGCGGCAGGCTGAGCACCGTCACCAGCAGCGCCACTCCCGCCCCAATGCCGGTCATCGTCAGCACGCTCGCCCAGTCCACGGTCACCGACGCGGCGGACATCCTCAGCAGGATCGCGCCCAGCACCAGTCCGACCGCCGACGCCAGCAGCAGGCCCAGCGCGATGGGTATCGCCGTCTGCCACAGCACCGACAGACTCAGGGTGCGGCGCCGGGTGCCGAACGCGACCAGCGACGACAGCAGCTTCTTGCGCTCACGCAGCTGCTCCAGCTGGGAGACCAGCAGGCTCGCGCCGATCAGCGCCAGGACGCAGGTGGCGCCGACGAACAGCCCGGTGCGGATGGAGGTGAACCGGTGGGACTGCTCGGAGGCCGCCCACACCATGACGTCCGCCCGTACATCGACCCGCGCCGCCGTGTTGCGTGCGTACTCGCGCGCGTCCGGCACGGACTCGTCGAGCGACAGATAGATCTGCCCGCTGACCGACGCCGCTGCCCGCTCGGGCAGCGCGCCCGGCGTCATCAGGATGCCGCCACGCCTCACCCCGGTGGGGTCCTTGACCGACTGGGCCTGCTTCAGGCCGCCCGGCACGGTCCAGGCGACCTCGGCGTTGCGCTCGTCGCCGTAGGACGGGGCGAGGTACAGCGTCCGGCCCGGCTTGGCCAGCTTCGGAGTATAGGTGTCGTACTCCCCTCCCAGCACGGCGAACACATCACCGTCGCGGCACGAGGGCAGCATGGCCAGCTCGCGCAGGGCGGCACAGTCGCCGACGTTGAGCTCACTGGTCATGGAGGGGTCCTTGCGCCTTTCGCCGAGGCTGCCGTCGGACAGGGCCGTGACCTTCCGTACGCCCTTGGTGGCGGCGAAATCCCGGGCGGCCGCGCCGACCGGCACGCCGTCCGGCAGGCGCACCTGCAACTGGGCCCGTGACAGGTCGTTCCGTGACTGCCTGGTGTAGTCGCCCGCGACGCCGGAGAACAGCATCTGCAGGGCGATCGCGCCTGCCACCGCCACCGCGATCCCGTTGACCATGCGTGCCGCCGTGCCGCTGCTCAACTGAAGCCTGCGCACCGCCAGTTGCCAGGACACCCCGCCTGAGTTCAGCCGGGCGACGACGGCCTCGACGACCCACGGCAGCAGCGCGGTCACACCGACCAGCAGCAGCAGGACACCGCCGATGACCAGGTACTCGTTGAAGTCGCCGTTCGTGCGCCCCTTCCCCACCATCGGGTAGAGCATCGCCAGGCCGCCGAGCGGCAGCAGCAGCCGCCACCACAGCCGGCGCCGCGCGGGCTTCGCCGCGCGCACCACGCCGAGCGGCTCGATGACCACGCTCCGCAGCGCGAACAGGGTGACCATGACCGCGGCCGCCGGTACGGCGACCGCGACCAGCAGGGCCAGCGAGGGGGAGGGGTTCAGATAGCCGGGGAAGACGCTGACGCCGAAGACCTCGGCGGACCCGGCTGCCTGCCGGCCCACCAGGAAGAAGACCGTGCCGAAGAGCAGCCCGAGCAAAGACCCCGCGAGCGCCTCACCGGCGGCGATGCGCCGGGTCATCCCGCTGTCGGAGCCGATCAGGCGCAGCGCTGCGAGTCGCCGGTCCCGCCGCTCGCCGCCGAACCGCACGGCCGCCGCGATGAACACGCCGACGGGCATGAGCAGCACCACGAAGACCACGAGCATCAGCAGGAGGAGGACCGGGTCGGCCTTCTCCTTGGTGGGATGGAGATCACCGAACATGTCGATACGGGCCACGCCCGGTGGGGCGATCTTCGCGGCGAGGCCCTCGGCCCCCGCGTAGTAGGCGAGTTCGTGCGAGCCGATGAGCCCGCTCTCCCCGATGGTGCCGACGATCCGGTACGGCAGGCGGTCCCGCAGCAGCCGTCCCTCACCGGACGCGAGCAGGTCCTTCAGCGCGGGGGAGACCACCATCTGGCCCGGCTTCGGGAAGCTCTCCAGGCCGGGCGGCAGCGGCGCGCGAGCACCCTCGGGTTCCATCACCCGTCCGCGGACGTCCCTCTGGTGGTACGTGGTGTCGATGTCCGCGATCACCAGGGTGTTGTCGCCCTTGGGCATCGTCTCCTGGCTGTAGGTGTGGTCCGCGCGCGCCTTCTCCCGGTCCGCGCGCACCGCCACGGCGTCGGGGATGGCGGTGGTGAGCAGCAGCAGCGCCACCCCGAGGCCGACGCCGACGGCGGTGAGCAGCAGCCGGACCCACCCCTCGCGTCCGCCCGTGAACGCGAACCTCACCCCCATGGCCAGGTCCCTGGACCTCCCCCAGGCCTTCATACGATGCGCTCCATGTCCCGGGACTTCCCGTCCCGTACGACGATCTCGCGGTCGGAGTACGCGGCGACGCGTGCCTCGTGCGTGACCAGTACGACGGCCGCGTTGGTGGAGCGGGCCGCCTCGGTGAGCAGCTCCATCACGCGCTCGCCGTTGAGGGAGTCCAGCGCGCCCGTGGGCTCGTCCGCGAACAGCACGCGCGGGCTGGTGACCAGGGCACGGGCGACGGCGACGCGCTGCCCCTGACCGCCGGAGATCTCACCGGGCCGCTTCTTGGCGAGGTCGTCGACCTCCAGCCGTGCCATCCAGGACAGGGCGTTCCGCTCGGCCTCCTTGCGCGAGGTGCCGTTCAGCCGCAGCGGAAGGGCCACGTTCTCCACGCAGGTCAGCTCGGGCACCAGCTGTCCGAACTGGAAGACGAACCCGAACTCGGTGCGCCGCAGCAGGCTGCGCTCGGCGTCGCTCATGCTGGCCATCTCATGGCCGTTGTAGGTGATCGAGCCCGAGTCGGGCGGCACGATCCCGGCCAGGCAGTGCAGCAGGGTCGACTTGCCGGACCCGGAGGGGCCCATCACGGCGACGATCTCGCCCGGGTGGATGGAGAACTCGGCGCCGTCCAGGGCGACGGTCGGCCCGTACGCCTTGCGCAGGTCCTCGGCGGCGAGCAGCGAACCGGGGGGAGGAGTCACTTGGCCACCACCTGGGCGAGCTTGTCGAGGCGCGCCGCGGTCAGCTCCAGCCAGCGCAGATCGGCCTCGAGGTGGAACAGGGCGTGGTCGCAGATCAGCTGGTCGGCCAGATCGCCCTTGCGCTTGCGGTCGGTCAGGATCCGCATCATGCGCAGGTGCTCGGCGCGCTGGGTGTCGAGGATGTCGGCCGCGTCGCGGTGCGTCAGCAGGGCGAGGACGATCTTGGTGTAGAGGGTCGACTGGAGATACGGCTCGGGCTTCTCGGGGGTCGCGAGCCACCGCTGTACGTCCGTGATCCCGGCTTCGGTGATCGCGTACCGCTTGCGCTCGGGCCCGCCGCCCGCCTCGATCCCGTCGACTTCGACGAGTCCGTTCTTCAGCAGACGGGACATCGTCGAGTAGACCTGGCCGTAGTGCAGCGGCCGGTCATGACCGAACTTCTCGTCGAAGGCCCGCTTGAGGTCGTAACCGTGGCGGGGCCCGGACTCCAGGAGTCCTAGGAGCGTGTGACCGATGGACATGGGGAGCACTCTACACACGGCGTATACACCTGGCGTATACATCGCGCGTATAGATCTTGGTCCTGGGAGTGTACGGCCTGGTGGGGACCGTTTGTCACGGTTCTGCTACGCGGCCGGACGCCGTCCTGTCTCCGGCCGCCGCTCTACGTCTCGGGTCCGTCCGGCGTCGGCGGCCGGCCTCGCCGGGGGATCGGCTTGGCTCCGCCGGGCAGGCGCCCGGCCTCCGCGAGGGCGCGCCGCAGCAGGAACTCGATCTGCGCGTTGGCGGAGCGCAGTTCGTCCGAGGCCCAGCGGGCCAACGCCTCGTACACCGACGGATCCAGCCGCAGCAGCACCTGCTTGCGCTGCCGGCGCTGGGGGGCCGAGCCCCCGGAGGAAGCCGTCACCGGTGGAGGGACCCGGTGTTGAGCACGGGCTGCGGTGCCCGGTCGCCGCACAGCACCACCATCACGGGCGTGTCGGCGGTGGTGGAGGCGTCTTGTGTCGACATGGTCGGTCTCCCCCGTTTCCCTGCTTAGCTCGGACCTAGCCAGGTGCTAGCACATTATCCGCCCCTGGCAACCTTCCACGCCTCCTGCTCGTCGGTTCCGATGGGACAGGTGCGGATTGTCACGTCCGTAAAGAGGGGTATCGCCGCCCCTTTGTCCTACCCGGCGGTGTTAGCTTTCTGAGCTGACCAGAGCCAGGTGCCTGTGCGACAGCCGAGAAGGAAGCGGAGCGGATCGACTCATGGGACGAGCGGAAGAGAGACGAGCGCGGCAGCGCAGTGGCCGCCGCGCGGCGCCCAAGCGCTCGTCCGGTACGGCCGGGACCACGACTTTCGCCACCTCCGGGACCCCGGGGCCCACCGGCACCCCGCCGTCCGGCGGCCGAGCCGCCACGCGCAGGGGCGGGAAGGGCGGCAATGCCAAGACCGGGAGGAGCGGCATACGCAGGTTCTTCACCTGGAAGAGGGTCCTCGGCTCGCTCTTCGGCTTCGTGCTGCTGGTCATGGGCGCGTTCGTGCTGCTGTACGTCCTGACCCCCATCCCGGCGGGGAACGCCACCGCCAAGCTGCAGAGCAACGTCTACAAGTACGCCGACGGCACGATCCTCACCCGCACCGGCGAGATCAACCGGGAGAACGTCGACCTCGCCCAGGTGCCCAAGGCCGTCCAGCACACCTTCGTCGCCGCAGAGAACAAGACCTTCTACAACGACTCCGGCGTCGATCTGAAGGGCACGGCCCGCGGTCTGCTCAACACCCTCTCCGGCAAGGGCGCCCAGGGTGGTTCGACGATCACCCAGCAGTACGTCAAGAACTACTACCTGAACCAGAACCAGACCGTCACGCGCAAGCTGAAGGAACTGGTCATCTCGCTGAAGCTGGACCGCAAGAAGTCCAAGGACTACATCCTCGCGGGCTACATCAACACCAGCTACTACGGCCGCGGCGCCTACGGTATCCAGGCCGCCGCGCAGGCGTACTACCGCAAGGACGCCAAGGACCTCACGGTCGAGGAGGGCGCGTACCTCGCCTCCCTGCTCCAGGCGCCGAACCAGTACGACTGGGCCCTCGCCAGCGACACGGGTAAGAGGCTCGTGCAGAACCGCTGGAACTACGTCCTGAACAACATGGTGCAGATGCACTGGCTGGACCCGGGCCGGCGTCAGGCCATGAAGTTCCCGGTCCCGAAGGCGCCCAAGGGGGCGCCCGGCATGCAGGGGCAGACCGGCTACCTGGTGGACGCGGCCAACGCCGAGCTGGAGAGGCAGCTCGTCACCCAGGGCACCGCCTCCTCCCTCGGTGACGCGGAGGCGCTGGTGAAGGCCGGCGGCTGGACCATCACGGTCAACATCGACAAGAAGAAGCAGAGTCAGCTGGAGCAGGCGGTCAAACAGCAGCTGACCAGCAAACTGGACCCGAAGAAGCGTTCCGTCGACGGTGACGTCCAGCCCGGGGCCGTGTCGGTCGACCCGAAGACGGGCCGGGTGCTCGCCATGTACGGCGGCGTGGACTACTTCAAGCACTTCCGCAACAACGCGACCCGCCGCGACTACCAGCCCGCCTCCACCTTCAAGCCGCTGATTTTCGCGGCCGCGCTGGAGGAGCAGGCCAAGACGCAGGACGGCCGGGCGATCACCGCGAACACGATCTACGACGGCACGAGCGGCCGTCCCGTCAAGGGCAGCACGATCCCCTTCGCCCCGCCGAACGAGGACAAGCGGGACTACGGCAACATCACCGTCCAGACGGCGATGAACAAGTCCGTGAACTCGGTCTTCGCGCAGATGGGCGTCGACGTCGGGATGCCCGAGGTGCTGAAGGTCGCGAACTCGCTCGGGATGGACACCAAGGGCCTGCCGGCCGTGCCCGCCCAGACCCTCGGCAGCATGGGCGCGAGCCCGCTGGAGATGGCCGGTGTCTACGCCACCCTCGACAACCACGGCCGCAAGGTCACCCCGGCGATCATCAAGTCGGCCGAGCACAAGGACAGCGCGGTCCACCTCCCCGACCCGATCGGCAGCCAGGTTCTCAGCCGCACCGCCGCCGACACGGTCACCTCGGTGCTCACCGGCGTGGTCGACGACGGTACGGCCCAGACGTCGGTCCGGGCGAACCCGGCGCGCCGCGGACAGCAGGTCGCGGGCAAGACGGGCACGTCCGACAACAACAAGTCGGCCTGGTTCACCGGCTACACGCCCGACCTGGTCACCTCCGTCGGCCTGTTCGGCGAGAGCGCCAAGAACGGCGCCCAGGTCGGCCTGACGGGTGCCACGGGCCTCATCCCGGGCAGCGGCCGCATCAACGGCGGCGGGTACCCGGCGCAGATCTGGGCCGCGTACACCTTCGACGCGATGGGCGAGGTCAGCGCGTTCAACCTGGAGACCACGCAGGGCGCGGCGGTCCAGCCGAGCGTGACCCCGACCCCGACCCCGACCCCGACCCAGTCGCCCACCAGCACGCCGTCGTCGACGCCGACCACGCAGAAGCCGACGTCACAGCCGCCGACGACCTCGGCACCGCCGACCCCGACCCAGACGCCCACCCAGACGCCGACGACGAACGCGCCGAGCACTCCGGTCACCACGCCGCCGACGACTCCGCAGAACCCGTTCCATACAAACGGACAGCCCTAGCCAGGGGATTTCGTTCGGATCGGCCCGCGGCGTCCGGTGCAGGGGGTTTCCAGCGCGAGGGCGCCCGGTGGACCCCCACCGGGCGCCCTCGCGTCGTAGGCGTCAGGCGCCGTTGACGTTGTTGGCGATGCGGTCGCCGACCTCCTTGTCGATGTTGCGCCAGTACTGCAACGCGCGGTCCATGACCGGGCGGGAGACACCCTGGAGCAGGTGCCCGGTGACGTTGGAGACCAGCCGGTCGCGGGCCGCCTCGTCCAGGACCTGGCGGACCATCGTGTGCGCCTGGCCGAAGTCGTCGTCCTCGCGGTGCAGCCGGTACGCCTCCCGCACCATCTCGCCCGCCGTCTCCCAGCCGGCGGGGTCGCCGAACTGCTGCACGGCCGCGGCCGGACCGCCGTAGGAGTTCGGCGCGTACGGCCTCGCGGTGCGCGCGGGCTCGTAGCGCATCGGGCCGTCCTTGGCGTAGGAGCGCACCTCCACGCGCGGCCGGTTGGGCGGCAGCTGGGTGTAGTTCGGGCCGATGCGATAGCGGTGGGTGTCCGGGTACGAGAAGAGCCGGCCGAGCAGCATCTTGTCCGGGGACGGGCCGATGCCCGGCACCATGTTGGACGGCTCGAACGCGGCCTGCTCGATGTGGACGAAGTAGTCCTCGGGGTTCTTGTCCAGGGTCATGCGGCCGACCTCGATCAGCGGGTAGTCGCCGTGCGGCCACACCTTGGTCAGGTCGAACGGGTTGAACCGGTAGTCCGGCGCGTCGTCGAACGGCATCACCTGCACATACATCGTCCAGGACGGGTTCTCGCCGCGCTCGATCGCCTCATACAGGTCGCGGCGGTGCAGGTCGGCGTCCTTGCCCGCCAGCTCGTCGGCCTGCTCCTGGGTGAGGAAGTCGATGCCCTGGTCGGTCTTGATGTGGTACTTGACCCAGAACTTCTCGCCGCCGCCGTTGATCCACATGTAGGTGTGGGAGGAGTAGCCGTTCATGTGGCGATACGTCTTCGGGACGCCCCGGTCGCCCATCAGCCACGTCACCTGGTGCGCGGACTCGGGGGAGAGGGTCCAGAAGTCCCACTGCATGTCGTTGTTGCGCAACCCGGTCACCGGGTGGCGCTTCTGGGAGCGGATGAAGTCCTGGAACTTCATCGGGTCGCGGACGAAGAAGATCGGGGTGTTGTTCCCCACCAGGTCGTAGTTGCCGTGTTCGGTGTAGAACTTCAGCGCGAAGCCGCGGGGGTCGCGCCAGGTGTCCGGGGAGCCCAGCTCACCGGCGACGGTGGAGAAGCGCGCGAGCATCTCCGTGCGCTTGCCGGGCTGGAAGAGGACAGCCTTGGTGAACTGGCTGACATCGTTGGTGACTTCGAAAGTTCCGTACGCGCCACTGCCCTTGGCGTGCACCACCCGCTCGGGGACCCGCTCCCGGTTGAACTGGGCCATCTTCTCGATCAGATAGTGGTCCTGGAGCAGGATCGGGCCGTTCGAGCCCACGGTGAGCGAGTGCTCGTCGCTCTCGGCCGGGATGCCTGAATTGGTGGTGGTGTAGGGAACCGACTGGGGTACCTGGGTCACGAGCGTCCTCCCGTCGTGCAAGGGGTCGGTCAGGTCGCTTCGGTCACCCCAGCAGTCAACTCCGCTGACCGGATGTCGGCAACATTTGGACGGGGTCCACTTTCGGTTCGCTTCCGGGCGGCGGTCCGGCCCTGGCGGCCGGACCTACCCCCGATTCAGCTCGAACCAGACGACCTTCCCGGTGCTCAGCCGGGTGGCGCCCCAGCGCCGGGCCAGCCGATTCACCAGGTAGAGCCCGCGACCTCCCTCGTCCGTGGCCCGCGCCTGCCGCAGCCGCGGAAGCTGCGGCACGTCGTCACCGACCTCGCAGCGCAGCACATCGGTCCGCAGCAGACGCAGCGTCACCGGCCGTGACGCATAGCGCACGGCATTGGTCACGACCTCGCTGACCAGCAGCTCCACCGAGTCCGTCAGCTCCTCCATGCCCCAGCGGGCGAGCGCCCGCCGGGCCAGGCGCCGGGCCCGGCCCGGGGCCGCGTCCTCCGGCTCGAGGTACCAGTACGCGACATCGCTCGGCGCGATCCCGTCGAAGCGGGCGGCGAGCAGCGCGATGTCGTCGTCCCGGTCGCCGGGGCCGAGCATGTCCAGCACCTCGTCGCACAGCGCCTCCAGCGGCGGCGGATGGTCCGCGCCGGTGAGCCGGGCGGTCGCGGCGAGCTTCTCCCGCAACTGTTCTATACCGGTCCACACGTCCCGCAGCCGGGACTCCACCAGCCCGTCGGTGTACAGCAGCAGGGTCGCGCCCGCCGGGGCGTCCAGCTCCACCGCCTCGAAGTCCACCCCGCCCACGCCGATGGGGGCGCCCGCCGGCACCCGCAGCACCTCCGCCCGGCCGCCCAGATGCAGCAGCACCGGCGGCGGGTGCCCGGCGTTGGCGATGGTGATCCGGTGCGCGACCGGGTCGTACACCGCGTACAGGCAGGTCGCCATACGGTCGGTGCCCAGCCGCTGGGCCTGCTCGTCGAGGTGGTGCAGCACCTCCTGCGGCGGCAGGTCGAGCCCGGCGAGCGTCTGGGCCGTCGTCCGCAGCTGCCCCATGATCGCCGCGGACGTCATGGAGTGGCCCATGACGTCGCCCACGACGAGCGCCACCCGGCTGCCGGGCAGCGGAATGGCGTCGTACCAGTCGCCCCCGACCCGCGCGGTCTCGGCGGCCGGCAGATAGCGGGACGCGAGCCGCACACCCGTCGGGTTCGGCAGGGTCTCCGGCAGCATCGTGCGCTGGAGCTCGTCGGCGATGTACGCCTCGCGGCCGTACAGCACCGCCTTGTCGATGCCGAGCGCGCTGTGGGTGGCCAGTTGCGCGGCCACCAGCAGGTCGTCCGCCTCGAACGCCGGCCGCTCGGGGCGGCGCAGGAACAGGGCGGCGCCGATCACCCGGCGCCGCCCCCGCAGCGGCGCCAGGATCGCACGCTGACCCGGCGGGATCGTGAGGTCGTCGCCGAGCAGCTCCGGAAGCGCGGCGCGGGCGGCGGGCGCGTCCGCGAACACCGGCCGCACCCCGCGCAGCACCTCGGCGAGCGCACCGCCCGGCCGGACCTCGCACAGTTCGTTGCTCCGGTCCGCGAACCCGGAGCTCTCCACCACCGGCACCGGCAGGATCCCGTCCTCCAGGTCCCGCTCCTGCGGAATCCTGTCGGTGCGCCGCAGCCGCAGCACCAGGGGCCCCGTGGGCCGCTCGTCCCCCACGGGCAGCGGATCGCGCAGATAGACGAGGATCGCGTCCGAGAAAGTCGGAACGGTGGCCCGGCACAGGCCCATCACGATCTCGTCGAGGTCTATGCCGCGGGCGATCCGCCGGGTAGCGGCGCCCACGAACCGCAGCCGGTCCCCGTCGCGCCGCATCGGCATGGGGCCGTGCAGCGGCGTCTGACCCCCTTTGCGCCGGTCCTTGCCCCCGGGCAGGGCCGGGGCGCGGTCCTGCCCGGCACCCGGCTGGACGGGAATGCCGCCCTCGGGCACGGGACGCGGCCGGTGCGCGTCCGGCTCGTCGGCGGCCGGCTGGGAGTGCTCGGTGCCGTCCGCCGCGGGCAGCGGGCTCGGCGCACCGCCCTGGTTGCCCGACGCTCCGTGCTGGGCGTGGGCGCAGGACAGGGGCACCGACGGAGCGGCGGGCACGCCGCCCGCCCGCGTCTGTGCGGGTAACGCGGGGCCCGGCGGGGTGGCCGGTGCCGAAGGCAGCGGCTCCGGGGTACGCAGGAGCGCCCCGCGGGGGTCCGCGGGGCCGGCGCCCGGCTGGGGGCGCTCATGGGAGGTCGGGTGCTCCGTCACGCGTGTCGAATCCATCCGTCCGGGGCTGCGCGCCGTGCGTGCAGTTCGTCCCGCCGAGAAGCCGATACCCGGAATGCGTGCCCCAGGAACGGAATTCCCGCATGGTCACAGGCCGTCGCCGGTCCACCCGACGCCCGAGCCGTCCCTGTGTGGCCCTCGTACCCCTCGCTCACGTCCTGCCGCCCCTCGGTGACGTTCGGTCAAACCCAGCGCATACTGCGGGAGTTGCTGTGCTGTGCCCTTGCGGAGGACGATCCTACGGTTGTACCGCGGGGGCGCAACAAGGGTCTCATGAGGCCGTGTACACGGGCATGCGGTCCCAGTCCTCCGGCAGCGAGGGCACCGACCAGGACGGATCCGGGCGCCAGTGCTGCCAGCCGTCCGAGAAGGGCGCTCCCCACGCGCGGATCACCTCCACCGCCGACCGCCCCGCCGCCCGCACCCGTTCGGCCTGCCGCGCGTCCATCAGACCGTCCCGCTGCGCCTGCGCGAACTCGTCCTCGTCGCGCCAGCCCCAGCTGCGGTCGGGGTAGACGCAGATGTCGAGGAAGTGGTCCTCGGAGTCGACCCCGCCGGCCCAGCGCGCCAGCGGCTCCTCCAGATTCACGTACCAGTTCTTGAACCGCCAGCCCGGCTCCCAGAACAGCCACACCGACCAGGGTTCGCCCGGCCGTGCCAGCTTGAGCACGCCCGTACCGAACCAGCGGTCGCGCTGCACGGTCCGCGCTTTGGTGTAGCGGGACTCCAGCGGCTCGGCGTGCAGCGGTGTGCCGTCGGCGAGGACCGGCTTGACGCACCGGGTGCCGGGGGCCAGCCACACGGCGAGGAGTTCCTCGTCGTCCCTGACCACGGTGACGGGCCGCGCGATGTGGAAGCGCGGGCCGGCGTTCTCACGGTACCGCCAGAGGATCCGCTGCCCCGGTGCCCAGTACGTCGTCGACCCGCCCGCTTCCACTCGTCTCACCGCTCCACCGTCTGCCATGCACAGATATTAGGTGCCCCAGGCATACGACGCCGCTGCGGCCGTCACGGTTCGCACCACGGACCGATGAGCCGGCGCGAGACGTCAGGGGTGCGTCATCCGCAGGACATCGAGGGCCTCGTCAAGCTGCTCGAGCGTGAGGTCGCCGCGCTCGACATAGCCTGACTCCAGGACGACTTGACGGATCGTCTTGCGTTCGGCGAGCGCCTTCTTCGCGACCTTCGCGGCCTCCTCGTACCCGATGTACTTGTTGAGCGGGGTGACGACGGAGGGCGACGACTCGGCGTACTCGCGGGCGCGTTCCCGGTGGGCGACGACGCCGTCGACGGTCCTGTCGGCCAGCAGCCGCGAGACGCTTGCGAGCAGCCGGATGGACTCCAGCACATTCTTCGCCATGACCGGCATCATGACGTTCAGTTCGAAGTTGCCGGAGGCGCCCGCGGTGGCGATGGTCGCGTCGTTGCCGATGACCTGTGCGGCGACCATGAGGACCGCCTCGGGGATCACCGGGTTGACCTTGCCGGGCATGATCGAGGACCCCGGTTGCAGATCGGGCAGGGCGATCTCGGCCAGTCCGGTCCGCGGCCCGGAGGCCATCCAGCGCAGATCGTTGGCGATCTTGGTCAGTCCCACGGCGATGGTCCGCAGCTGCCCGCTGGTCTCGACGATCCCGTCGCGCGCGCCCTGGGCCTCGAAGTGGTTTCGGGCCTCGGTGAGCGGCAGCCCGGTGGCCCGGGCGACCTCGGCGATCACGGCGGCGGAGAAACCGGGCGGGGTGTTGATCCCGGTGCCCACCGCCGTGCCGCCGAGGGGGAGTTCGGCGAGGCGCGGCAGTGAGGCGTTCAGCCGTTCGATGCCGTATCGCACCTGCGCGGCATAGCCGCCGAACTCCTGGCCGAGGGTCACGGGCGTGGCGTCCATGAGATGGGTCCGCCCCGACTTCACGACATCGGCGAACTCTTCGGCCTTGCGTTCGAGGGCGGTCGCGAGGTGGTCCAGGGCGGGGACGAGGTCGCGGCTGACGGCGGCGGTGGCGGCGATGTGCAGGGAGGACGGGAAGACGTCGTTGGACGACTGGGACGCGTTCACGTGGTCGTTGGGATGGACGTCCCGGCCGAGCCGCTCGCTCGCGAGGGTGGCGATGACCTCGTTGGCGTTCATGTTCGACGAGGTCCCGGACCCGGTCTGGAAGACGTCGACCGGGAACTGGTCGTCCCACCGCCCGGCGGCGACCTCGGCGGCGGCCTCCTGGATGGCCTCGGCGAGGTCCTTGTCGAGCACGCCCAGCTCGGCGTTGACCTTGGCGGCGGCGGCCTTGATCCGTGCCAGCGCCTCGATGTGCGCGCGCTCGATCCGCTGCCCGGAGACGGGGAAGTTCTCCACCGCCCGCTGGGTCTGGGCACGCCACTTGGCGTCGACGGGGACCTTTACCTCACCCATGGAGTCGTGCTCGATGCGGTATTCGCTCATACCGGGTACAGCGCGGGAGGGGAGGCGGTTGTTCCGGGGCTGGGCCGGATGGGGGCCCTGAAGAGCCCGTTCGAACTTGTGGCGTTCGAGGACGAGACCGTCGTCAGGCCGGAAGGCGTCCGCAGAGGCGCCCCGGCGGGGTCGAAGGGGGGAGCCCCTGAGGACGGGAGGGGACGGGAAGGGCAGGGGCGGCGGGGGCGAAAACCGTCCCCGCCGCCCCGAAGGAACTACGCCAGCCCCGGGCCCCGCACCGGGATGCTGGTGAACGTCGGCTGGGGAGCGGGGTTTTTGAAGAAGTCGTTGCCCTTGTCGTCCACGACGATGAACGCCGGGAAGTCCTCGACCTCGATCTTCCAGACGGCCTCCATCCCGAGCTCCTCGTACTCGACGACCTCGACCTTCTTGATGCAGTCCTGGGCGAGGCGGGCGGCCGGGCCGCCGATCGAGCCGAGGTAGAAGCCGCCGTGGGACGCGCACGCGTCCGTGACCTGCTTGTTCCGGTTGCCCTTCGCGAGCATCACCTTGGAACCGCCCGCCGCCTGGAACTGCTCCACATAGGAGTCCATGCGGCCGGCCGTCGTCGGACCGAACGAGCCGGACGCGTAGCCCTCGGGAGTCTTGGCCGGGCCCGCGTAGTACACCGGGTGGTCCTTCAGGTACTGCGGCAGCTCCTCGCCGCGGTCCAGCCGCTCCTTGATCTTGGCGTGCGCGATGTCGCGCGCCACGACCAGCGGTCCGGACAGCGAAAGCCGGGTCTTCACCGGGTACTTGGTCAGCTCGGCGAGGATGTCGTCCATCGGCTGGTTGAGATCGATGCGTACGACGTCACCGTCCTGCTCCAGGTGCTCGTCCGTCGTCTCCGGCAGGAACCGCGCAGGGTCCGTCTCCAGCTGCTCCAGGAACACGCCCTCGGCCGTGATCTTCGCGACCGCCTGGCGGTCGGCCGAGCAGGAGACCGCGATGGCCACCGGGCAGGACGCGCCGTGGCGCGGGAGGCGCACCACGCGTACGTCGTGGCAGAAGTACTTGCCGCCGAACTGCGCGCCGATCCCGATCTTCTGCGTCAGCTCGAAGACCTTCTCCTCCAGTTCCTTGTCACGGAATCCGTGGCCGAGTTCGGAGCCCTCGGCCGGCAGCTCGTCCAGGTAGTGCGCGGAGGCGTACTTCGCGGTCTTCAGCGCGTACTCGGCGCTGGTGCCACCGACGACGATCGCCAGGTGGTACGGCGGGCAGGCGGCCGTGCCCAGCGAACGGATCTTCTCCTCGAGGAACCTCATCATGGAGGCCTCGTTCAGGACGGCCTTCGTCTCCTGGTAGAGGAAGGACTTGTTGGCGCTGCCGCCGCCCTTCGCCATGAACAGGAACTTGTAGGCGCCGCCGTCCGTCGCGTACAGCTCGATCTGGGCGGGGAGGTTGGAGCCGGTGTTCTTCTCCTCCCACATGGTGAGGGGGGCCATCTGCGAGTACCGGAGGTTGAGCTTGGTGTAGGCGTCGTAGATGCCGCGGGAGAGCGCCTTCTCGTCCTCGCCCTCGGTGAGGACGTTCTGTCCGCGCTTGCCCATCACGATCGCCGTGCCGGTGTCCTGGCACATGGGGAGCACGCCCGCCGCCGCGATGTTCGCGTTCTTCAGCAGGTCCAGCGCGACGAACTTGTCGTTCGCGGACGCCTCCGGGTCGTCGATGATGCGGCGCAGCTGCGCGAGGTGCGCGGGCCGCAGATAGTGCTGGATGTCGTGGATCGCCTCTTCGGCGAGCTTGCGCAGCGCCTCCGGCTCGACCTTGAGGAACGTACGCCCGCCGGCCTCGAAGGTGGAGACACCCTCGGAGGTCACCAGCCGGTAGGGGGTGGTGTCCTCCCCCTGGGGGAGCAGATCGGTGTACGCGAACTCAGGCATCGCAGCCCATTCCTCACTCGACAGATGGTGCCCGCCTCCGTTGGCGGGCGCTCACCAGCGTAGAACCTGCCGTCGGGGCCGAACCTGTGAGGTAGGGCTCAGTACCGGCGCCCTCCCGGACCGTAACGGTTTTCCCCGGGCCGGCGACCGGGGGTAGTCGCGATCTATCGCGTTTGGGTACGCTGCTGCCGTGGACCTTCAGAAGCAGACCGGACCGCGCGTCGCCGAGCTGCGCGCCTCGGACGCCGACCGTGACCGCATCGCCGACATGCTGCGCGACGCCCTCGCCGAGGGCCGCCTGACCGCGGAGGAGCACGCCGAGCGCGTCGAGGGGGTGCTCAACGCCAAGACGGTCGGCGAGCTGGAGGTCTTCATCCGGGACCTGCCCGCCGCCCACCAGGGGCGCCCGGGCGCGGCGCACACCTACGCGCCGAACCGCCCGACGGCCGGCGCCATCCCGCCCGAGGCCGACGAGAACGTGGTGGCGGTCTTCAGTGCGTCCGTGCGCAAGGGCCGCTGGCGTGCCGGGCGCCGGCTGCGTGTGTACTCGGTGTTCGGCAGTGTGGTGATCGACCTCAGTGAGGCGATCTTCGAGTACCAGCAGGTCGTGATCAAGGCGGTCTCGGTCTTCGGTGACGTCCAGATCCGTGTCCCGGAGAACGTGTCGCTGCGCGGCACCGGCGGTGGGGTCCTCGGCAACTTCGAGGTGCAGACGCTGGACTCGGAGGACTCGCAGGCACCCGTTGTCTAC
The DNA here is from genome assembly GCF_040643755.1 of Streptomyces sp. NPDC047079. Taxonomy (NCBI): domain Bacteria; kingdom Bacillati; phylum Actinomycetota; class Actinomycetes; order Kitasatosporales; family Streptomycetaceae; genus Streptomyces; species Streptomyces sp. NPDC047079. The sequence goes on along the minus strand of NZ_JBEYUZ010000002.1, from coordinate 73,301 downwards.
GTCGACGGCTGGGCCGTCCTGGGCAACGTCGAGGCACGGCCCAAGCGGGGCAAGCTGGTCGCGGACATCCTGGACCGGGTCTCGGGCAAGGTGGACCGGGCTTTGCGCAAGCGCCTGGACCGTTGACGGTTGTGAATCCGGTCGCGTCGGTGCGGGCCTGCCTCGCATCGGTGGCCTCAACGGCCCCTGGTATGCCAGCGGTTCGGAACTGAGTGCATAGGCGCGCGCACAGCGGGTAGGCCTTGCTGCATCGTCTCTCGCTCGCGAAGCCGTCGTCAGGAGTAGACCGTGCTGCAATCGCCGCATTCATCCTTGCAGGTCGCTGACGTTCCGCACCAGCGGGTGCCAGTGCGCGACAGGGATCAGGACGCCCCGTGGCACACGGAGGCGGTGTGCCGGCGTGACGAGGCCGGCCTGTTCTTCGCCCCCTCCAAGGAACCCACCGCGGCCCGGCTGTCCCGTGAGGAGGCGGCCAAGCGTGTCTGTGCGCGCTGCCCGGTGATGGTCGAGTGCCGGGAGCACGCGCTGTTGCAGCCCGAGCCGTACGGGGTGTGGGGCGGTCTGACCGCCGCGGAGCGCCGTGTGGTGCTGGCCCGGCGCCGGCGCCGCGAGATGGAGCTGAAGAAGGCGGCACGGGGGACGATAGCGGCGGCCGGCTGAGGAAGCGTGCGAAAGGGGCGCCCCCTCCGCACCGGGGGCGCCCCTTGAGTATCGGCGGGCAGGCCCCGGGCCGGGGCCCTCGCCCGCTTCCCGCGGCCGGACTACTTCGCGCGGTCGAAGTCGATCGCGCTGTACGCGCGCAGCTTGCTCAGCCGGTGCACCGAGTCGATCCGGCGGACCGTACCTGACTTGGAGCGCATGACGATCGAGTCGGTGGTGGCCGTCTCGGAGCGGTAGCGCACACCGCGCAGCAGCTCGCCGTCGGTGATGCCGGTGGCGACGAAGAAGACGTTCTCGCCGGAGACCAGGTCGTCGGTGGTCAGCACCCGGTCGAGGTCGTGCCCCGCGTCGAGGGCCCGCTGCCGCTCCTCGTCGTCCTTGGGCCACAGCTTGCCCTGGATGGTGCCGCCGAGGCACTTCACGGCGCATGCGGAGATGATGCCCTCCGGGGTGCCGCCGACGCCGAGCAGCAGATCGATGCCGGTCCCTTCGCGCAGCGCCAGGATCGAGCCGGCGACATCGCCGTCCGAGATCAGCTTGATGCGCGCGCCGGTCTCCCGGACCTCCTTGATGAGGCCCTCGTGGCGCGGCCGGTCGAGGATGACGACGGTGACGTCCTCCGGCGTCGAGTTCTTGGCCTTGGCGACCCGGCGGATGTTCACCGACACGGGGGCGTCGATGTCGACGAAGTCGGCCGCCTCGGGGCCGGTGACCAGCTTGTCCATGTAGAAGACGGCGGACGGGTCGAACATGGTGCCACGGTCGGCGGCGGCCAGCACCGCGATCGCGTTCGGCATGCCCTTCGCCGTGAGCGTGGTGCCGTCGATCGGGTCCACGGCGATGTCGCATTCCGGACCGGTCCCGTCGCCGACCCGCTCCCCGTTGAAGAGCATCGGGGCCTCGTCCTTCTCCCCTTCGCCGATGACGACGACGCCGTTCATCGACACGGTGGAGACGAGGGTCCGCATGGCGCGTACGGCTGCGCCGTCGGCGCCGTTCTTGTCGCCGCGGCCGACCCAGCGGCCCGCGGCCATGGCGGCGGCCTCGGTGACCCGGACGAGTTCCAGGGCGAGGTTCCGGTCCGGGGCCTCGGAGGGGACTTCGAGCTCGGACGGCAGGTGATGATTCTCGGTCATCGGAGCGCACCTTTCTGATACGACGACGGCCGGATGAGGGCGATGCCCCGACTCTATCGTTGAGCCGACAAAATGAGCAGGGGGCCCCACGGATGAGCAGACCGCTGTACCTGCGACGATAGGGGCGTGGCAGGTACGAAAGGCAAGCGGCAGACGGTCCGGGACATGCTCCTCTCCCTGGCCCTCATCGGGCTGATGGCGGGCGTCATCTATCTCTTCATCCCCCATGACGACCACGCTCCCGCACTCAAGCGGGTGGACTACCGCGCCGAGCTGCTCTCGGCACGCCGGGCGGCGGCCTATCCGGTGGCGGCGCCCGAGGGCCTGGCGGAGACCTGGAAGGCCACCTCGGTGCGCTACCAGGACGACCCCTACGACGCCTGGCACCTCGGTTACCAGGACCCCGAGGGTCAGTACGTGGCCATCGAGCAGTCGACTCAGCGGGCGGCCGCGTTCATCGACGACGCCAGCCAGGGCGCGCACGAGACGAAGGTCACGCAGAGCATCGGCGGGCAGACCTGGCAGCGCTACACGGGCGGCCGCTACGACGCGCTCGTCCTGCACGGCAAGGGCTCCACCACCGTGGTGACGGGCACGGCGTCGTTCGCTCAGCTGACGAAGATGGCTCAGGCGCTGCGGACGGGCTGAGCCCCTGCGGGCGCCGGCGCGCGAGCATGGGACAGGGCCCCGGCGCCATTGACGGGGCCCTGTCGCCTCCCTGCCGAAGGCGTCAGACCGTGGTGACGACCTGCTCGAAGCCCAGGCGCGGGGAGCGCGGGTACCAGGCGTCCTCGCCCGGCTTGCCGATGTTGACCACCATCAGCGGGGTGTGGTCGTCGTCCAGGAACTCCTTGCGGAGGCCCTCGAAGTCCAGGCCGGTCATCGGGCCGGCGGCGAGGCCGGCGGCGCGGACGCCGATGATGAAGTACGCGGCCTGGAGGGTGGCGTTGAGCACGGCGCTGTTCTCACGCACCGAGCGGTCGCCGAAGAAGGCGTCCTTGGCCTGAGGGAAGTGCGGGAAGAGGTGCGGCAGCTCCTCGTGGAACTCGTTGTCCGCCGAAAGGATCGCGACCAGCGGCGCCGTGGCCGTCTTGGCCCGGTTGCCCTCCGCCATGTGCTGGACGAGGCGCTCGCGGGCCTCGGCGGAGCGGACCAGGGTGATGCGCAGCGGCGACTGGTTCATCGAGGTCGGGCCGTACTTGACCAGGTCGTAGATCGCCTGGAGCTGCTCGTCGGTCACCGGCTCGTCGGTGAAGGTGTTGGCCGTGCGGGCCTCGCGGAACAGCAGGTCCTGTGCCGCGGGGTCAAGTGCGAGGGACATGGGTGGGAACTTCCTCGAGATGGCGCTGGATCCCGGGGGATCGGCTTGCGGCATCGACACTAGAGCCGAAGAGGTTCAAGCTTCAACCATAGTCTGTCCGAGGTGATCGGCTTCACAGGGACCCGGAGGCTTCACGGTCCCTGAGGCTTCCCGGGGACCCGGAGGCGACGAGACCGCCCGGGGCGCGGGCACGCGGCCGGTTCACTCGTCGCCGTCGGCGCCCCCGGCCTCCGTGCCCTCCCGCTCCTCGGCCAGCGCGGCGTCCAGCCGCCTGCGGGCGCCCTCCAGCCAGGTGCGGCACACCTTGGCAAGCGCCTCGCCCCGCTCCCACAGCGCCAGTGACTCCTCGAGCGTCGTGCCTCCGGCCTCCAGGCGCCGTACGACCTCGATCAACTCGTCCCTCGCCTGCTCGTACCCGAGTGCCTCGTCCGTCTTGCTGGTCATGCGCTCTCCCTAAGATCCCTGGTTGTCGGCCCGTACCGTGAACGCGCCCTCCGCGACCCGCGCCCGCAGGGCCTCGCCCGCCGCCACGTCGTCCGGCGACCGGACCACGTGCCCGTCGGCCTTCTGCAGCACCGCGTACCCTCGCTGGAGCGTCGCGGCCGGTGACAGGGCCACCACGCGCGCGTGGGTGTGCGTGAGCTCCGAGTCGGCGCGGTCGAGCAGGTGCCTCAGCGTGCGCCGGCTGCGGTCGGCCAGCGAGGAGATCTGATCCGCCCGCTCGTCGACCATCCGGTGCGGGTCCTCCATGCAGGGCCGCGACAGCGCGTGCGCGAGCCCCCGCTCCTCGCGTTCGACGAACGCCAGTGCGCAGCGTCGCGCCCGGTCCCGTAGCTCCCGCACGCGCTGAAGCTCCTCGCCGACGTCCGGAACGACCTTCTTGGCCGCGTCGGTCGGGGTGGAGGCGCGCAGGTCGGCGACGTGGTCGAGCAGGGGATTGTCCGGCTCGTGACCGATGGCCGACACCACCGGCGTACGGCAGCCCGCCACCGCCCGCACGAGCTGCTCGTCGGAGAACGGCAGCAGATCCTCCACGCTGCCACCGCCGCGCGCCACGATGATCACATCGACGTCCTCGAGCGCGTCCAGCTCCTTCACGGCCTGGACGACCTGAGGCACGGCGTGCACCCCCTGCACGGCGACGTTGCGCACCTCGAAGCGGACGGCGGGCCAGCGGTGCCGCGCGTTCTCCAGCACATCGCGCTCGGCTGCCGAGGCGCGGCCGCAGACGAGCCCGATGAGCTGCGGCAGGAACGGCAGCGGTTTCTTGCGCTCGGGTGCGAAGAGTCCCTCCGCCGCAAGGGACTTCTTCAGCTGTTCGAGCCGCGCCAGCAGCTCGCCGACGCCCACGGGCCGTATCTCGGCGGCGCGCAGGGACAGCTGGCCCCTCGGCGCGTACCACTCCGGTTTGGCGTGGACGACCACCCGGGCGCCCTCCCGCACGACATCGGCGACGGCGTCGAACACCTGGCGGTAGCAGGTGACGGCGACGGAGATGTCGTACGACGGATCGCGCAGCGTGAGAAAGACGACGCCGGCGCCGGGCCGCCGCGACAGCTGGGTGATCTGCCCCTCCACCCAGATCGCCCCGAGCCGGTCGATCCACCCCCCGATGAGCCGCGAGACCTCGCCGACCGGCAGGGGTGACTCCGCGGACGTGTTCACAGCCATGCGCCCGAGCGTAACCGCCGGGTCCGACAACGGTGGTCGGCACAACCTCTCCCCAAGGAGGCGATCTACGACCCCCCGGCGCGGCCTTACGATGGTGCGCATGACCGCTTCGTCTGGCCGCCGTGTCCTGCTCGCCGCCCCCCGGGGCTACTGCGCGGGTGTCGACCGTGCCGTGATCGCCGTCGAGAAGGCCCTCGAACAGTACGGGGCCCCGATCTACGTCCGCCACGAGATCGTCCACAACAAGTACGTCGTGCAGACCCTGGAGAAGAAGGGCGCGATCTTCGTCGAGCAGACGGAGGAGGTGCCGCCGGGCAACATCGTCATGTTCTCCGCGCACGGTGTCGCGCCCACGGTCCACGAAGAGGCCGAGCGCGGCCGGCTCGCCACCATCGACGCGACCTGCCCCCTGGTCACCAAGGTCCACAAGGAGGCGGTCCGCTTCGCCAAGGAGGACTTCGACATCCTCCTGATCGGGCACGAGGGTCACGAAGAGGTCATCGGCACGTCCGGTGAGGCCCCGGACCACATCCAGCTCGTGGACGGCCCCGAGGACGTCGCGAAGGTCGAGGTGCGCGACCCCTCCAAGATCGTCTGGCTGTCCCAGACCACCCTGTCGGTCGACGAGACCATGGAGACGGTCGACGCCCTCAAGGAGAAGTTCCCGCAGCTCGTCTCCCCGCCCAGCGACGACATCTGCTACGCCACGCAGAACCGCCAGCTCGCGGTGAAGCAGATGGGCGCCGAGGCGGACCTGGTGATCGTGGTCGGCTCCCGGAACTCCTCGAACTCCAAGCGGCTGGTCGAGGTCGCCAAGATCGCGGGCGCGCGCGAGGCGTACCTCGTGGACTTCGCCGACGAGATCGACGAGGCATGGCTGGAGGGCGTCTCCACGGTCGGCGTGACCTCGGGCGCATCCGTCCCCGAGGTCCTGGTCGAGCAGGTCCTCCAGTGGCTCGCGCAGCGCGGCTTCGAGGACGTCGAGATCGTCAAGGCGGCCGAGGAGTCCATCACCTTCTCGCTGCCGAAGGAGCTCCGCCGCGACCTGCGCTCGGAGGCCGCGGCCCTGCTGGAAGAGCGCACCGGCGAGAAGTGACGGCGCCCGGGGCGCACGGCACCGAGTGGTGACGCCCCGCGGCGTGCCGCTCGGCGATGTGCCGAGGCCCACGGTCGTCGAGGTGTGGGTGCACCGGTCGACGATGTGCGGCGGTGCGCGCGGCCCTTGATGTGCCGCCGTCGCACCGGCCGTCGAGGTGTGGGGGTGCGCGCGGCCGTTGTCGTGCCGCCGTCGCACCGGCCGTCGAGGTGTGGGCGTGCACCGGTCCATGACCTGCCAAGGGGCGTCGGGCGGTGGCGGCGCGGCGGAGGCGGATGCCGGGAAGAGGCCGTCGGCCGCAGGACGTACCGTGGTGCCCATGCAGATCTTCGGCGTGGACATCGGCGGATCCGGAATCAAGGGCGCTCCCGTGGACCTGGACCGGGGCGAGCTCACGGAGGAGCGCTTCAAGGTGCTCACTCCGCACCCGGCGACGCCCGAGGCGGTGGCCGACGGCGTGAAGGAGGTCGTCGAGCACTTCGGCTGGAGCGGCCCGGTCGGCGTCACGTTCCCCGGAGTGGTCACCGGGGGCTCCACCATCCGCACGGCGGCCAATGTCGACAAGCGCTGGATCGACACCGACGCGCGCGCCCTGTTCGGGGAGCGGCTCGGCGGCCTGCCCGTGACCGTGCTGAACGACGCGGACGCGGCCGGTGTCGCCGAGATGCGGTTCGGCGCGGGCCGCGACCGGCGGGGCACCGTCATCGTGCTCACATTCGGCACCGGCATCGGCAGTGCCCTGTTCACCGACGGGGTGCTCGTCGCGAACACCGAGCTGGGCCACCTCGAACTGAACGGCCACGACGCCGAGAAGCGTGCCTCCTCCAAGGCCAGGGAGGACCACGACCTGACGTGGGAGCAATGGGCGAGCCGGGTGCGGAGATACCTCGCCCACGTCGAGATGCTGTTCTCCCCGGAGCTGTTCGTCATCGGCGGCGGCGTCAGCCGCAAGTCCAACAAGTTCCTGCCACTGATCGAGGGCATCAAGGCGGAGATCGTCCCGGCGCAGCTCCAGAACAACGCGGGAATCGTGGGCGCGGCCATGAGGGCGGCGGACACGCGGTAGCGGCAGCCGCGGGGCCGGAGTGTCCGCTCCTGCCGGCCCCGTCGACGGACCGCGCCGTCAGGCAGGCCGGCGGCGCTGCGCCACCCGCCTGCGCATCATGCGCACTCGGCGCACGGTCGCGATGACACCCGCGATGAGCGTGCCTCCGTAGAGCCAGCCCGCCTGGGTGGCGAGCGCGGTGACCACTGCCACCAGGCGCCCGCCGAGGCCGCCGCCGCCGTCGGTCAGGGGCAGCAGGCCGACGGAGAAGGCGATCGGCACCACGACCGGCGCGATCACCAGGTCCCCGCACCGCACCCACAGTGCGGTCAGCATGCACACCGGCAGGAACAGCACGCCGTAGGCGGTGAGGGACGAGCCGAACAGCGACCGGTCCAGACACCCGAGCGCGAGCATCACGGCCCCGCAGAACAGTCCGCCGCCGAGGCCGGTCAGGCGGGGGCCGCGCAGCGGCGGTGCCGCCTGGTCGGCCGGCGGCGCGTTCCGTCGTGCCGCGGGATGCCGTGGGGGGCCGCCGTTGCCCCGGGCGGACGGCCGGGCTCCGGCGACACGGTCCCGCCCGTCCGGCCGCGGCGGTCCCTCGGCCGTCTCGGGCCGGTTCGGGATGCCGGGAGGGAAAGGGCGGGCAGGCGTGCTGGGCCGCACCGTCCCGGCTCCGCCGCGTCTGCCCTGCGGGGGGAGGGGTGCGCCGCGTCGCGGTCCGTGGTGCTGGGGTCGCGTCCTGTGTTGCTCCACCGCACCAACTTAGGTCGGTTTATGTGCGGAATGACCTCTGAGACACGCCGTTGTCGCAAGCTTGGCCAAGCGTTCGATACGTCGCCGGGGCGGGGTCCGGTACGCCGTAGACTGGTGGATCGGCCCGCACACACTCCTGACGGACCCGGGCCCCCACCGCCCAGTCCAGTCCAGTTCCACTCTCACGTACGGGAAGTCGCAACGTGTCGCTCACGATCGGAATCGTCGGTCTGCCCAACGTCGGCAAGTCGACCCTGTTCAACGCCCTGACCAAGAACGACGTGCTGGCGGCCAACTACCCGTTCGCCACGATCGAGCCGAACGTCGGTGTCGTGGGTGTCCCGGACGCCCGTCTCGCGAAGCTGGCCGAGATCTTCAAGTCGGAGCGGGTCCTTCCCGCGACCGTCGACTTCGTCGACATCGCGGGCATCGTGCGCGGTGCGAGCGAGGGCGAGGGCCTCGGCAACAAGTTCCTCGCGAACATCCGCGAGTCGGACGCCATCTGCCAGGTCATCCGCGCCTTCAAGGACGAGAACGTCGTGCACGTGGACGGCAAGGTCTCGCCGAAGGACGACATCGAGACGATCAACACCGAGCTGATCCTCGCGGACATCCAGACCATCGAGAAGGTCCTCCCGCGCCTCCAGAAGGAGTCGCGGATCAAGAAGGACGTCGCCCCGAAGGTGAAGGCCGTCGAGGAGGCGAAGGAGATCCTGGACAAGGGCGACACCCTCTTCGCGCACGGCATCGTCCAGGGCAGCGAGCGCGCGGAGCTGCTGCACGACCTGCACCTGCTCACCACCAAGCCGTTCCTCTACGTCTTCAACGTCGACGAGGACGAGCTGATGGACGACGACTTCAAGGACGACCAGCGCGCACTGGTCGCCCCCGCCGAGGCGATCTTCCTGAACGCCAAGCTGGAGGCGGACCTCGCCGAGCTGGACGAGGACGAGGCCCTGGAGCTCCTCGAGTCGGTCGGCCAGCACGAGCCGGGCCTCGCGACCCTGGCCCGTGTCGGCTTCAACACCCTGGGCCTTCAGACGTACCTCACGGCGGGCCCGAAGGAGTCCCGCGCGTGGACGATCAAGAAGGGCGACACGGCCCCCGAGGCGGCCGGTGTCATCCACACCGACTTCCAGAAGGGCTTCATCAAGGCGGAGGTCATCTCCTTCGAGGACCTGGTCGCGGCCGGCTCGGTGGCCGACGCCCGCGCCGCGGGTAAGGCCCGCATGGAGGGCAAGGACTACGTGATGCAGGACGGCGACGTGGTGGAGTTCCGCTTCAACGTGTGATCGCAGCGTCACCGCACGCTCGATGATCCGTCGAGCGTGCAGGTCAGAAGGGGTCGGCTCCTGGGGGGAGTCGGCCCCTTCGTCGTCACCGTGCCGGATGGGTTCCGGATATTCCGACGTCATCCGGAATCAGGAGTCGTAAACAGCGGAGCGGTGCCCTACGTGCACGACCCACACCACCAGCGCTCCGTTGTCGATCGTGTATACGACGCGGTAGTCGCCGACGCGCAGTCGACGGCGCTCTGGCTGCGACACGAGCGCCGTGGTGTTGAAGCCGAGGGGGTCGCTTTCCAGCTCGGTCAGCTTGGCAAGGATGCGGAGCGCCATGTCGCGAGGGATCTTCCGAAGCTCGGCCCCCGCCTCGGGCCGGAAGACGGTTCGGTACTCACTCACCGCGAGCCAGCGTCTCCCTCATGATGTCCTCGATCGGGATGCCGGGTGCCGGGTTGGCCATGCGCTCGTCGATGATCCGGTTGATCTCACGCTCTTCCCATTCCTGGTACTTGCGCAGCACCTCAATGGAGACGACGGCGGCGACTTCCTTGCCCCGGCGCGTGATGACGGTGGGTACGTCGTCGCGATCGGCGCGCTCCACTACCTCGGCCAGATGTGCGCGCACATCACGGATGGACTCTATGGGCAGCGGCTGAGTCATGAGCCCAAGGGTACCGAGTGTGCCATGTGTACACAACGTGTCGCCGGGGCGGGCGAAGGGGACCGGCCCGGTGGAGGGAGCCCCGGAAGATGCCGGCGGGTGCGTAGGCAGCGGCCCAGCGTCTGGCCCCGGGCTGATCCTGTGCTGAACCGGATCAACCAGCAGCACGTCTTCACAGGTCACAGCGTCGCCATCGACGTTCCGCTGAAACGTCTGAGCGGATGGAGTGACGCCACGTCGCTGACCGCGGCACGTCAGTCGCGCTGCGACCGCTGTCCCTCACCCTTGTGGTCCGTCCGTCCGGGCTTGGTGTCGCCGGGCTTGTGGGTCGGCTTCACGGTTTCCTTGTCCGCTCCGCCCGTCACGGCCTGCGACAACTGCTCGGCACAGTAGGCCGCGAGGTTGTCCTCGCCGTCGGCCGCTTCGATCAGCCGTTGCCAGGCGGGCGAGTTCAGTGCTCTGCCGTGGTCCTTAACCGACGGGTACGCGCGGCAGTGGGTCTGGATGTCCTTCGCTGTGGGCGGACGGTGCGGCGAGGTGGAGGGAGTGGGTTCGCCGGGCTCCCCCCTCCGGTACCGGCGTGGAGGGCTGGGGTGCCGTCGGCGACGGAGGCCGTCGTGCCGGCGTCCCCTCCGGCGCGTTTCCGGAGGAACCGGGCGACCCGATCGCCGCGACCGCCACACTACCCAGAGTCAGGCCGACGGCGAAGAGGGCGACGAGGGCTTTCGCTGAGCGCCGGGCCGGACGGGGCCGCGCCCGCCAGTCGTCCCGTCTGCGGGTCCGCGCCCCCTGGTGCACCCCCGCGTCCCGAGCCGCGCGGAAAGCGGCCACGGCCCGCTGCTCGCCCGGTGCCTCAGGGGCATCGGCGCGCAGCGCACGGCCGAGCGCCGCTTCGAGCCCGGGCGCATCGGCCGTGCTGTCCACGGGGGGCACGTGGCCGGCCGCGCCGGCGCGTCGGCGAGCTCCTGCTTCGCCATCGCTGTGCCGGTCGCGCATACCTATGTCCATTCCCGCGTGCTCGTTGCTCGTTTGTCTTACGTAACCGTCGCCGTCGCTGCTCATTTCGACTGCCTCAGCGTCTGGGACCCCTTCCCCGTCACACCCGCGACGCCGAGTTGGCGGGCCAGCCGTTTCAGCCCGCGGTGGGCGGCCGTGCGTACCGCGCCGGCCCGCTTGCCGAGGACACGCGCGGCGGCCGGGCCGTCGAGGCCGACGACGACGCGGAGCAGCACCGCCTCCGCCTGGTCGCGGGGCAGGCTGCGCACCAACTGCAGGGCGCGTGCGGTCGAGAGTGCTTCGAGCACCTGGTCCTGGACGGTGTCCGGCCCCGGCATTTCCACGGAATGGAGATCGAGACTGGCGGGCACGGGACGGCTGCGGCGGCGGCGCAAGTGGTCCAGGGCGCGGTGGCGGGCGATGGTCGCGCTCCAGCCGCGAAAGCCGGCACCGTCTCCCTTGAACCGGCCGAGGTCCCGCGCGATCTCGAGCCAGGTTTCGGAGGCGACGTCCTCGGCGTCCTCCCCGACGAGTCCGCGGACGTAGCCCAGCAGGCCGGGTTGCACCATCCGGTACACGACCGCGAACGCGGCCTCGTCGCCGTCTCGGGCCCGCGCGACCGCGGCTCCCAGCTCCGCGTCCCGCGCCTGAGCGCTGCGAAGCTCGCCTCCCTGACTCAAAGCCCGTCCCTGTCCGCACCGGTTCGTCGAGCGCGCGGCGGTAGGCCCACGTTGCGGTGCCTCGGGCCCCTGGCCACCCCCACTTGATCGTCAGCGCCGGGTTTCACGGAAACGTCACAGCACCCGGCCGGTATCGATCGCGGTGATATGCGTCACTACCGCGGGTTTCCCCGTGATGTTTGGTGGTCCACGTGCGCTGGAGGGGCGGGTGACCCGTGTGACAGGTGTGCCCGACGTGACTTTTTTCCGTGGCCTGTGGGCCTTCTGTGGGGTGGGATAGTCGTGGGTCGTCGTACGTCGCATGCGTACAGACCGTTGAGCCTGAAGCGGCGGGCGTGGCTGACGCTCGGTGCGGTCGTCCTGGGCGGCGGGGGTGTGGTGACCTATGCGGTCGCCAGCCCCTCCGACCATGGCGCTGTGGGCCGGGCCAAGCGGCCGGTGAAGGTCTACGGCCTCGCCCTGAAAGGCACCGAAGAGGGCAGGCGGGAACTGTCGCGCACGGACACCGAGCAGTTCTCGATGGTCGGCGTCTCGTGGACCGGAGGCACCAAGCGGATCCACGGTACGGCGCAGGTGCGCACCCGCAGCCGGGAGAGCGGCTCGTGGAGCGCCTGGCAGAACCTCGAAGTGAACGTCGACCCGCTGGAGAAGCCCGGTCCGCGCGTGCGCGGCGCCTCCGAGCCGCTGTGGGTCGGGCCGTCCGACGGCGTCCAGGTCCAGGTCGTCCGCAAGAACGGGACGCCCGGCGTTCTGCCCAAGGGACTCCAGGTCAACCTGGTGGACCCGGGAGTGGTGACCGACGCCGAGGCCAAGGCCGGCACCGGGGCCGAGCCGGCCGCGTTCGTCGAGGAGACGAGCCCCGGAGCCACGCCCACGGACCCGGCCGCACCCGGCGAGAGCGCCACCGCCACGCCGACGGACGGCCAGACCACCACGCCCCCGGATCCGACCGACACCGCACCCCCGGCCCCGACCGACACCGCACCCCCTGCTCCGACCGACACCACGCCCGAGGCGACCCCCACCGACTCCGGGTCCGCCTCCCCCACGACGAGCGCGTCGGCCAGTGCATCGGCCACCGTGCCGTCGGCGCCGCCGTCCACCGTGCCCGAGCCGCCCATCACGGCACGTGCCGACTGGGGCGCGGACGAGTCGATCAGCCCTGAGGCGCCGGAGTACAACACGGACGTGAAGGCCGTGTTCGTCCACCACACCGACGGGGCCAACGACTACTCCTGTGCCGACTCGGCGTCGATCGTGCGGAGCATCTACGCGTACCACGTGCAGGTCGAGGGGTGGAAGGACATCGGCTACAACTTCCTGGTCGACAAGTGCGGCACGCTCTTCGAGGGCCGCAAGGGCGGTGTGAACCTGCCGGTGTTCGGCGCGCACACCTACGGTTGGAACCGGGAGTCCGCGGCGGTCGCGGTGCTCGGTGACTACACCTCCACCAGCGCCTCCGACGCCGCGCTGGCCTCGGTCGCCCGCCTGGCCGCCTGGAAGCTCGGCCAGTACGGCGCCGATCCCGCCGGGACCACGCAGCTCACCGCGGGCGCCAGCCAGAAGAACTACTTCAGCACCGGCTTCACCGCGGGCAGCAAGTACACCTTCAACCGGATCTCCGGTCACCGTGACGCCTACAACACCGAATGCCCCGGCGGACTGCTCTACGACCAGCTGCCGACCATCCGGGCCTGGGCGGCCGGCCCGGTGCAGGGCCTGAAGGTCACCTCGGTCGGCGGCGCAAGCCTTTCGGGCTCGACGTACTACACCAAGGGCGGCATCACCGTGGGTTGGACCGCCACCACGCCGGCCTCGCTCATCTCCGGCTTCCAGCTGCTGGTCGACGGCAAGGTCGCCGCGACGGCCTCCGGCACGGCCACGTCCGCGAGCGCCACCCTGCCCCTGGGCAGCCACAGCGTCGCCGTGCGGGCTGTGCACCAGTCCGGCAAGACCGCGACCAGCGGCACGCTCGGCGTCGTGGCGGAGACGACCGCACCGACCTTCACCACCGCCCCGCAGCTCTCCCTGCGTACCGGCACCGTCGACACCAGCGCCGTCCCGGTCACCCTCGGCTGGAAGGCCACCGACGACAAGGCCCTGCGGGAGGTGAGGCTGCTGTCCCCCGCCACGGCCACCTTCGGTCCGACCACCACCAGCTCCAGCCGCACCGCGAAGTCCGGCACCGCCACCACCTGGTCGATGAGGGCCTACGACTACGCCGGCAACTACCGCACGTCCTCCCCGGCCTACACCCCGTCGATCCTTCAGGAGAGCTCCGCCATCAAGTCCGGCAGCTGGACCACCCGTTCCTCCACCAGCTACCTCGGCGGCAAGTCCTACTCCAGCGGTTCCAAGGGTGCCGGCCTCACATGGACCTTCACGGGCCGCTCCGCCGCCTGGGTGGTCTCCCGCGCCTCCACCTCCGGCCAGGCCTACGTCTACGTGGACGGCACCAAGGTCGCGACCGTCGACCTGAAGTCCTCCACCACGCAGTACCGGCAGGCGATCTGGACCAGGTCCTGGTCCGGTAGCGCCAAGCACACCGTCAAGATCGTCGTGGTCGGCACCAGCGGCCGTCCCACCGTCACCACCGACGGCCTCGTCTACATCAAGTGACCCCGACTCTCCGGACGGTGGCCGCCCACCCCGGCCCGGTGTACGCGGAACCGCGTGCACCGGCCGGCGTGGCGGCCCCTCGGGCTCAGCCTGCTCGAAGGGGCATGGCCTGTGCCCGCGCGGTGTGAGGCGCCAGGTCGCAGGGCGGCCCCGGACAACCGCGGGAGGCTCAGTGCGGCGAGTGGTCCGGGGGCAGGGCCTGCTCGGCCCAGATGGTCTTGCCGGTGGGGGTGTAGCGGGTCCCCCAGCGATGGGTCGTCTGGGCGATGATGAACAGGCCCCGGCCCCCTTCGTCGTCGCTGGCGGCGTGGTGCAGATTCGGGGCGCTGTGCCCGGTGTCGGAGACCTCGCAGATCAGGGACCGGTCGCGGATCAGCCGCACCTGGATCGGTCCTCCGACGTAGCGGATGGCGTTGGTGACCAGCTCGCTGAGGACCAGCTCGGTGGTGAAGACCAGGTCCTCCAGCCCCCACTCGTCGAGCTGTTTGCCGACAGTGGTACGGATGACGCCGACCGCCGCCGGATCCGGGGCCAGCTCCCACTGGGCGAACTGCTTCTGGTCGAGCATCCGGGTGCGCGCCAGGAGCAGTGTCGCGTCCTCGTCCACTGGCCCGGGCAGCACCGTGGCCACCACCTCGTCGCACAGCTCGCTCAGGGGCCGCCGGTGATCGGCGAGTACCCGGGCGAGCTGGGAGAGCACGGTGTCCGGATTGTCCGCCGCCTGGAGGAGGCCCTGCGAGAACAGGGCGATGAGGCTGCCGGGATGCAGCTGGAGTTCGGTGCTCTCATACGGCGGCCCGGGCACCCCGAGCGGCGGGCCGGGCGGCAGCCCCGGACAGTCGGCGGTGCCGGTGAACGGTTCCACCACCATCAGCAGAGACTGGCCCGCGTGCGCCAGGCTGCACCGTCCCGAGACGGGGTCGTACACCGCGTACAGGCAGGTCACCCCTCTGGCCTCGTCGGTGTGCGCCCGGGAGCGGCCCCGCTCGTGGGCCGCCCCCCGTTCGTGCGCGGTCTGCTCGACCAGGTCGTCGAGACGCGAGAGCAGCTCGTCCGGGGCCAGGTCCAGCCGGGCCAGGACCTGCACGCCCGTGCGCAGGCGCCCCATGGTGGCGGCGGCCCGCAGGCCGCCGCCGAGCACGTCCCCGACGACCAGGCCGACCCGGGTGCCCGACAGCGGGATGACGTCGAACCAGTCACCGCCCACACCGGACCCGCTGTCCGCGGGCAGATAGCGGCTCTCCGCCTCCAGGGCGGTCACCGAGGGCAGGGCGCGCGGGAGCAGGTTCCGCTGGAGTTTGAGGGTGGCGGAGTGATCCCGGGTGACCACCAGCATCAGCAGGAAGCCGAGCAGCAGGGCGCCCAGGCCCACGACCGTGGCCCCGCCCGTGCGTCCGATCAGCGGCAGGTCGATGGGGGTCGCGTCGAACCGGGGGTTCGCATAGACGTCGAAGGCGGCGTAGAGGAACAGGAAGAGCATGGTCAGCCCGCCCAGTCCCGGCAGCACGCCCTTGAAGACGAGGTCCCGGGCGCTGTGGGTGAGGACCTTGCGGTAGTACCAGACGCAGGCGAAGCCGGCGAGC
Source organism: Streptomyces sp. NPDC047079 (assembly GCF_040643755.1). NCBI lineage: Bacteria > Bacillati > Actinomycetota > Actinomycetes > Kitasatosporales > Streptomycetaceae > Streptomyces > Streptomyces sp. NPDC047079. The sequence goes on along the minus strand of NZ_JBEYUZ010000002.1, from coordinate 57,791 downwards.
CCGTAGTAGAACGTGATCGCGAGGCCGACCGCGTCGATCGAGTCGGCCAGGACGTTCCGGCTGAACACGGTCAGGATGATCAGGACGACGATCGAGAGCGCGCCCATGCAGACCGTCGACCAGGTCGGCGTGAGGAACCTGCGGTGGACCCGGGCGAGCTGGGAGGGAACGGCCTTGTGGGCCGCCATGGAGAAGACCGTCCGGGCCAGGGGCAGGATGCTGGTCTGGGTGCAGGCCAGCGCGGAGGTCAGCACCATCAGGATCAGCAGCCTGGACAGGAACAGCCCCGCGCCCTGGCTGCCGAAGACGGCGTTGCCCAGTCCCGACAGCACATCGCCCGCGTGGTCGCGGTTGCCCAGCCCGACGCCCGAGGTGCCGACCCCGGCGAACGACTGCGCCGCCGTGGACACCAGCCCGTAGGTGACCAGGAGCAGCAGGACGGAGACGATGGCGGCACGCCCGGGGGTGCGCGCGCTGTCCACGGTCTCCTCGTTGACCGAGACGGCGGTGTCCCAGCCCCAGTAGAGGAAGACCGCCGTGACGATGCCCGCGGTCAGCGCCTTCCCCGAGGGCACCTCGAAGGGGTTGAACCAGGAGGCGGAGATGTGGATGGCCGTCGGGGGAGCGCTGGTGTAGACCTTGACCAGTGCGGTGACCGCGAACAGCACGAGCACCGCGACCTCCAGGCACAGCAGCCAGCGCTGTACGGCGGCCGAGAGCTCGATGCCGATGTAGCAGATCGCGGTCATCACGGCGATCCAGACGACGCCCGCCACGGTGGTCCACATACGGCTGTGCGCCAGTGTCTCGTAGCCCAGCAGCCGGAAGCCGTAGATCCCGGCGATCTCGGCGACGTTCGTCATGAAGAGGATGTCGGCGACGATGATGCCCCAGCCGCCCATCCAGCCGGCGCGTGGCCCGAAGGCGCGGGTCGCCCAGGTGAAGGCGGTGCCGCAGTCGGCGTTGCTCCTGTTCAGTTCCCGGTAGGCGTACGCGATCAGCAGCATCGGCACGAAGGCCAGGATGGTGATGATCGGGGCCTGGAGTCCGACCCCTGCCACGATGAGGCCCAGGGTGGCCGCGAGGCTGTATGCGGGGCCGGCGGAGGCCAGGCCGATGACGACCGAGGAGCGTATGCCGAGGGCACCGCTCTTGAGCCCCTTCCGGCCCACGCCTGAGCCGGGAGCGGGGCGGTCGGCGGAGGCGGCACCGCTGAAGAGCCTCACGCCCGGTTCCCGCTCCGGGCCCGGCCCGTCCGGGACCCCACCTGACAGCCGGGAAGCCGCCCGGTCTCGTACGGGATCCGGCCACGTGTACGTGCGTGTGGCATGATCCCTCCAGGCGCGACTGACACCCGTCATTCCCGACAAGTCGAGTGTGCGGCACTGTCACCCACCCTGCCCCTCCTGTCCAGGATTAACAACAGAAGCGGCCTTCGTTCGGTTGGGTGTCCGGGCGGCGGAGGGCGGCCATCCCGGCCGCCCGGCTGAGGTACGGCACCGAGGGGCGCCTGCGGATCGCGGCGATCGAGGCCGCCGGGTGGTCGACGGTGCGGTCCGCGGGCGGGGCCCGGTCGCCCGGTTCTCGGCGGGTGGTCCGTGCACGGGCCCGGTCGCCGGGTTGTCGGCGGGGTGGTCCGTGCACGGGCCCGGTCGCCGGGTGGTCGGCGGGGTGGTCCGTGTACGGGGCCTGCCACCACGGGGGCCTGCCACCACGGGCTGCGCCCGGTTCGCCTCATCGATCGGGGCGATCGGGGGCGACCACCGAACCGGCACGGCCCGGCCCCGCACCGGCGCCCGGCCCCGGCCCCGCTCAGGGGCCCCTAGGTTCCTGCCAGGCCCGCTTAGGTTGCTGCCAGGCCCGCTTAGGTTGCTGCCAGGCCCGTCTTCAGTCCGGCCCCGCACAGGGGCACCACCACGGGGGCGATCCCGCCGTTCGAGCGGAGCCGGGACTGGGGGAGCGACTCCAGCAGCCCCTCCCGGGCCGCCGCCCAGCCGGCCGCCGCCGATGTCTCGACGTACAGGCCCTGGGACGCCAGGTCGAGCTGGGCGTGGCGGATCTGGTCGTCCGTGACCGTCAGGAACCGGCCGCCCGAGTCGCGTACCGCCCGCAGGATCTGGCGGGCCCGCGGAGGTCGGGGGATCGCGATTCCCTCGGCGAACGTGGGGGCCGCGGGGGTGACGCCCACCAGGTCCTCGGCGCCCTCCTCCCAGGCGTGCGCCAGCGGCGCGACCGCCGCCGCCTGCACCGCGTACAGCGCCGGACGGCGGTCGATCAGGCCCGCCGCGTACAGCTCGGCGACGGCCAGGGCGGCCCCCAGCAGCAGTGTGCCGTTGCCGACGGGCAGCACGAGCACATCGGGGAGCCGGCCTCCGAAGTCCTCCCACAGCTCGTGCACGCACGTCTTGGTGCCGTGCAGGAAGTACGGGTTGAAGGCGTGCGAGGCGTAGAACACGCCCGGTTCGTCCGCCGCTTGACGGGCCGCCTGCGCTGCCGCCTCGCGGTCGCCGTCGACCACCTGCACCCGCGCCCCGTGCGCGTCGATCTGTTCCAGTTTCCTGGCGGAGATTCCCCCCGGAAGGTACACCGTGCACGGCAGGCCGGCCCGGGCGCAGTACGCGGCGATCGACGTGCCCGCGTTGCCGCTGCTGTCGGCGAGCACCTGCCGTGGCTCCAGCCGCAGCGCCAGCTCGGCGAGCAGGACCGCGCCGCGGTCCTTGAAGGAGAGCGTCGGCATCAGGAAGTCGAGCTTGGCGCAGATGCCGTCCCTCAGTTCCACGAGCGGCGTACGGCCCTCGCCGAGGCTGACCGTGGGGGCGGCCAGCGGCAGGGTCTCCACGTACCGCCACAGCGAATTCACCCGTCCTCCGAGGGACTTGAGGGGTGCGGGGATCGGCGCGAAGTCCAGGTCCAGCGGCCCCCGGCAGGCGGGGCAGCACCAGGCGAGCGACTCCGCGGTCACCCGGGTGCCGTCCGCCGGGCAGAAAGAGTCCGGCAAAGGTGTCATGTGGCCAGGGTAATTGTCCGTTACATAACGGTATGTCATGATCACTGCGCGGTATCCGTGTTGGGCTCGCTCACGCCGCGCCCGCACCGCCGTATGCCTCGCGCTCCCGCACCATCCGCCGAGGCGCCATCAGCAATCCACCGACGAGGAGGACCCTCCGATGCCAGTGATGCGGCAGGCCCGGCGACGACTGGCCGGGGCCGGCACGGCAGCCCTGCTCCTCGGTCTCGTCCCCGCCTCTCCCACGCACGCGGCGCCCTCTCCCGAGGGCGCGGTCCGGTACGCGGGCGCGGCGCACACCGTCCCGGGCAGTTACATCGTCGTCCTCAAGGACATCGCGCGGGCCGACTCCGACGGCGGACGGGCTCTTGCCCGGAAGTACGGCGCCACCATCGGGCACACCTATGTGAAGGCGCTCAACGGCTACGCGATCCATGCCACCGCGTCCGCCGCGAAGCGCTTCGCCGCCGACCCGGCGGTCGCCACCGTCGTCCAGAGCCGCGTCTTCCGTATCGCGTCGACCCAGAGCGGACCGCCGTCCTGGGGTCTGGACCGCGTCGACCAGAAGAACCTGCCGCTCGACGGCGCGTACACCTATCCCGACTCGGCGGGCCAGGGCGTGACCGCGTACATCGTCGACACCGGTGTGCGCATCACCCACAGCGACTTCGGAGGCCGCGCCTCCTACGGCTACGACGCCGTCGACAACGACAACGTCGCCCAGGACGGAAACGGCCACGGCACCCATGTCGCGGGCACGGTCGCCGGCACCGCGTACGGTGTCGCCAAGAAGGCGAAGGTCGTCGCCGTCCGCGTCCTCGACAACTCGGGCTACGGCACCACCGACAAGGTCGTCGCGGGCATCGACTGGGTGGCCCAGCACCACAGCGGTCCGTCCGTGGCCAACATGTCCCTCGGCGGCCCCGCGGACACCGCGCTCGACACCGCCGTCCGCAACACCATCGCCTCGGGCGTCACCTTCGCGGTCGCCGCGGGAAACAGCGACGACGACGCCTCCGGCTACTCACCCGCCCGGGTGAGCGAGGCGCTCACCGTCGGTGCCACCACGCAGGGCGACGCGCGCGCCGCCTACTCCAACTACGGCCCGGCGCTCGACCTCTTCGCGCCCGGTTCATCGATCAAGTCCACGTGGAACTCCGGCGACACGGCCACCTCCACGCTGTCCGGTACGTCCATGGCGGCGCCGCACGTGACGGGGGCTGCGGCTCTCTACCTGGCGGACCACCCCAGGGCCACGCCCGCGCAGGTCGCCTCCGCGCTGACGGACGCCGCGACCACCGCTGTCGTCTCCGCCCCGGGGACCGGCTCGCCCGACCGGCTGCTCGCCGTCGCCGCGGGGACGCCCGTACCGCCGACGCGCCGTTTCGTGAACACCACGGACTTCCCGATCCGCGACTACTCCGTCGCCCAGTCGCCGATCACCGTCTCCGGAGTACCCGGCAAGGCCCCCTCGGCCCTCGGCGTCGAGGTGCACATCCAGCACACCTACATCGGCGACCTCCAGATCCAGCTGATCGCCCCCGACGGCGTGGCGTTCCTCCTCAAGCCCTATGGAACCGGCGGCAGTACGCACGACCTCGACACCGCGTACACCGTGAACGCCTCCTCCCGGACGGCGAACGGCACATGGAGGCTCAGGGTCGCCGACAACGCGATGTTCGACACGGGCAAGATCGACTCCTGGGCACTGCGGTTCTGATCCCAGGGCCGCGCGCGGTTCCGTGCCGCCGTCCGCGCACCCGCCGCCTTCGTGGGCGCGTTCGTGCCCCGCATTCCACCCCCGCTTCTCCCGCACCTACGATGCGCGTCGTACATCTGTTCTGCGCACTCCGGACGAGGAGCGGTACCCGTGTCCATACCCCCGACCCCCGGGCCCCAGCAGCCCGGGGGCCCGTACCCGCAGGGCCCCTACCAGCAGCCGTACGGACCCGGGCTGCCGTACCAGCCCTGGGGGCAGGGGTACTCCCCGTACAACCGCCCGGCACCGGTCAACGGGCTCGCCGTCACCGCGCTCGTCCTCGGGATCCTGTGTTTCCTCCCGGCCGTCGGGCTGGTCCTCGGACTGGTCGCGCTCGCGCAGATCCGGCGGCGCGGCGAACGTGGCCGGGGGCTCGCGATCGGCGGAATCGTGATGTCCTCGATCGGGCTCGCCCTGTTCGTGACCGCCTTCGCGACCGGCGGCGCGCACGACTTCTGGCAGAGCGTCAGGGAGGGGGTGCGCGGCGACGGCGTGACGTTCTCCGTGCATAAGGGCGAGTGCTTCGACGCGCCGGGCGGCTCGCTGCAGGGCGAGGCGTACGACGTCGACAAGGTGCCCTGCTCCGGAAGGCACCAGGCCGAGGTCTTCGCGGACTTCACGCTCCCGGACGGCCGCTTTCCCGGCGACGACACGATCACCGGCACCGCCGACGACAGGTGCTACGCGCTGAGCGGCACGTACGCCATGGACTCGTGGGCGGTCCCCGCCGATGTCGACATCTACTACTTCACCCCCACCCGGGAGAGCTGGGGCCTCGGCGACCGCCGGGTCACCTGCATGTTCGGCAACACCGACGAGAAGGGCACCCTCACCGGCACGCTGCGCCGCGACGCCACCACCCTCACCGACGACCAGCTCGCCTTTCTGCGCGCGGACGCGGTCCTGTACCGGGCCCTGGACGCCGCCCCCGACGCCGCATACGTCGAGGACGACCTGCCCGGCCACCGCAAGTGGGCGGCGCGGGTCGCCACGGCGCTCGCCGACCAGACCCGGCAGCTGCGCGCCCACTCCTGGCCGGCGGATGCCCAGCGGCCGGTCGCCGGCCAGACCTCGGCCCTGGAGCGGGCCCGCGAGGAGTGGGGCAGGGCGGCGGAGGCCACCGACGCCGACACCTTCTATGTCCACTACGACCGGGGCAGCGCGCTCCTGGAGGGCCGGACGGCGGTCACCGCACGCAAGGCTCTGGGCCTGGCCACGACTCCTCCGTCGAGCGGTACGGACAGCGCCGAGGGCTCCGGAGCGGCCTCGAACACCGGAAAACAGGTGTGACGGAGGCCATACCGGGCAGGAAATGCCTGCGTAAAGCCCCCAGGCGACCCGAGTAATCACATCGAGTGATTCTCTGGCCTTTGCTTGCATGGCACAACCCACGGTTGCCAGGCTGTTGCTGTCTGTACAAGCTGATGGGAGCGGCCAGTGACTTTCGGTGAGCAGCCGGCGTATCTGCGTGTCGCGGGTGATCTCCGTAAGAAGATCGTCGACGGTCTGCTGCCTCCGCACACACGCCTTCCCTCCCAGGCCCGCATCCGCGAGGAGTACGGCGTCTCGGACACGGTCGCTCTGGAGGCGCGCAAGGTTCTGATGGCCGAGGGGCTCGTCGAAGGCCGCTCCGGGTCGGGCACGTATGTCCGGGAGCGGCCGGTGCCCCGCCGGGTGGCCCGCTCGGGCTTCCGTCCGGAGAGCGGCGCCACCCCGTTCCGCCAGGAGCAGGCGGACGTCTCGGTGCGCGGCACCTGGGAGTCGCACAGTGAGCAGAGGGAGGCGGGCGGGGCCATCGCCGAGCGGCTCGGCATCCAGCCGGGCGACCGTGTGATGCGCACGAAGTACGTCTTCCGGGAGGCGGGCGAGGCGATGATGCTCTCCACGTCGTGGGAGCCCCTCGCGCTGACCGGCCGCACCCCCGTGATGCTTCCCGAGGAGGGACCGCTCGGCGGCATGGGTGTCGTCGAGCGCATGGCCGCCATCGACGTGATCGTCGACAACGTCACGGAGGAGGTCGGCGCCCGCCCCGGTCTCGCCGAGGAACTGCTGGCGCTGGGCGGTGTCCCCGGCCATGTCGTGCTGGTCATCCAGCGGACGTACTACGCCTCGGGCCGCCCGGTGGAAACGGCGGACGTGGTGGTACCGGCGGATCGCTACCGGGTGGCGTACCACCTACCGGTGAAGTAACCGGGCGCGCGGCCCCCCGGCGGCCTCCCGTCGCCGGGGCCCCGGCGCCTCCTTTCCGTCTCACCGCGCGCCCCTCGGCGCCCGCTTCCCGCACCTCTCCGCTGCTCGTCCGCAAGGTGGACGGTGGCTCATGGGTGCGCTCAAGTGCCGCCGGAAGAAGGCGAGTTGATCCGCCTCTCCGGCGAAGTGATGTCGGCTCCCGGTGCAGTCGCGATCCGGTCGTTTCCTCTCACCCTTCGGATGCCGATCCGTAAGCGCTTCACGCTGCTCTTCGTGCGCGCGGGGTGCGTGTGACGGCGCACACGACGGCGTGCGCCCCCTCTGGTATGGCTGGTTGGCGTACCTCTTTGTGAAAAGCCGTATTCGCTCCGTGAAGGTGTGGCGTAGGCTCGGGCATATGCGCATTGCGGTTTCCTTGGTGAGCGGGGCGCGGCGGGAGCCGGGGGCGGGAAGCGGAGGGACCCGATGAACGACAGCACGGTCACTTTTCCCTGGCTCGTCATTCGGCAGGACGACAACGGCAACCGCTACAGCGTGGGCAGGTACGCCACCCGCGCGGAAGCCCAGAAGATCGTCGACAGCCTCGACGACCGCGGTCACAAACAGCTCTACTGGGTCGAGCGCATCGGTCAGAGCAGCGGCAGGCGGGGGGAGCGACCCGGAGTGTGATCCCCCGCGCGCTCCCGTAGGCTCCGGCGCATGACGCAACCGATCGTGGTGGTCGGCGCCGCCCTGCTGAAGGACGGCCGCCTCCTGGCCGCGCGCCGTAGTGCGCCCCCCGAGCTCGCCGGACGCTGGGAGCTGCCCGGCGGCAAGGTCGAACCGGGCGAGACCCCGGAGTGCGCCCTCGTACGCGAGCTGCGGGAGGAACTGGGTGTGACGGCGGAGCCCGTCGAGCGTGTACCGGGGGAGTGGCCGCTGAAACCGGGATACGTCCTGCGGGTCTGGACCGCGCGCCTCCTCGCCGGCCGGCCCGAGCCCCTGGAGGACCACGACGAACTGCGCTGGCTGACCCCCGATGAGATCTGGGACGTGGACTGGCTCGACCAGGACGTGGCGGCGGTCAAGGGCGTCCTGACGGTATGGAATCGGTAAAACCTGAACCCGCGTTGTGTCCTCTGAAGGGCGTCCGGAGCCGGATTTCCGCCGCCGATGTGCGCGAAATCTCGGGTCGGGGCCCGGATCACCGTGTGCCGAGATGAGGAGAACGGAGACTGCCGGCGCGCCCGCCGTACCAGGGGTCGGCATCCGGTATGCCGTCCGTGTCATAGTGCGCCCCGGTATGCGGTAAGGCGCTACTGATACCGGGTATGGGCCGATTAGCCCCTCGAAACCGGACACGGGCCCGGGAAGTGATCGGCGTGCTCGACACCGAAGACACAAACGCCGAATGGACGTTCCACGCAGACCCCGGTGCAGTACGGACCGCTCGCGCCGCTGTCCGGGACCAGCTACGCGCCTGGGGGCTCGACGAGATCGGTGACATCGCCGCGCTGCTGGTCAGCGAGCTGGTGACCAATTCCCTGCGGCACGCGACCGGCCCCATCGGCGTCCGTCTCATCCGCGACGGCGGCACCGCCCCCTGTCTGCTCGTCGAGGTCTCCGACACGCTTCCCGACCCGCCCCGGGAACGCACCGCCGACTCCTACTCCGAGGACGGCCGCGGCCTCCAACTGGTCGCCCGCTCCTCGCGCCGCTGGGGCACCCGCCCCGCGGAGACCGGCAAGACGGTCTGGTTCGAGCTGCCGGTTCCCGGCTGACCTGCGACGCGGTTGTGAGGTTCGACCAGGCGTCACCTGGTTAGAAGACTGGGAGTATGGCCCGGCCGGTCCAAAAAGCATCGGGACCGTGCTGTGATCGTGAACACCGTGTTGTGCGGCACCGTAGTGCTGGATACTGCGGGCAGCCGCCCCCGGTGACCGGTGCCGGACGCGGTGAGCTGGAGGGGACGGTTCGCGTGAGCGAGATACCAGCGAAGGCCACGGAGTCCGAGGACCCGTCGGGCGGCGCGAGGCACGCGGCCGCGGCGGATTCCGCCGTGGCCGTCGATTCGCGCGGCGTGGCGGGCGGCACGATGTGGCAGAGCAGCCCGCCCGGCTCCATCTACGACTACATCAAGGTCGCCTCCTTCTCCATCGGCCCCGACGGGCACGTGGAGCAGTGGAGCCTGCGGGCAGAACAGCTCTTCGGCATTCCCCGCGAACGAGCCGTCGGCATGGACCCCATCGAGGCGTTCGTCGCCCCCGAGCTGCGCGAGCGCGGCCAGCGGAAGATGGCCGAGATCCTCGACGGCCGGGAGTGGACCGGGGTCATCCCCTTCCGGACACCCGACGCGAAGAGGACCGAGGGGATCGCCGAGGTCTATGTGATGCCCACCATGACGGAGGACGGCGACCGGGCCGCCGTCTGCATCATCGTCGACGTCCGCACCCTCCGCAGCATCGAGACGGATCTCGCCGCCTCGCAGGCGATTTTCGGTCAATCTCCCTTCGGCTTCCTCCTGATCGACACAGAGCTGCGGGTACGGCGTGCCAACGAGCGGTTCGCCTCCACCTTCGGCGGCACCCCCGACGACCACCGCGGGCGCTCCGTCCACGACTACCTCCAGTCCCCGGAGGCCGAACGCGTCGCGGCGACCCTGCGGCGCGTCCTGGAGACCGGCGATTCGATCACGGACATGCACATCACGGGCCACGTCCCGGGCTCCGACGAGCGCAGGCACTGGTCCGTCAACCTCTACCGCGTGCACAGCGGCAGCGGACGCCCCATCGGCGTCGCCTGGCTCGGGCTCGACATCACCGCCCGCCGCGCCGCCGCCCGCGAGGCCGCCGCCGCCCGCCGCAACCTCGCCCTGCTGAACGAGGCGGGCGCCCGCATAGGCAACTCCCTCGACCTGGAGACCACCGCCCGGGAACTCCTCGACGTGGTCGTGCCCGGCTTCTGCGACCTGGCCACCGTCGACCTCTACCAAGGGCTCCTGGCCGGCGACGAGACCCCGCCCGGCCTGGCCGACGGAAGCGCCGAACTGCGCCGCGTCGCGTTCTCCAGCGCCGTGGCGGACGCGCCCTTCACCGGCGGGCCCGAGCCCGTCGCCGTCGGCGCCGTCCACCACTACGCCTTCAACTCCCCCTGCGCGGACGCCCTGCGCGCCGCCCGCCCCCGGCACATCCCCGCCGAGGACGGTGGCCTGATCCAGTCCACACTCGCCGTCCCGATGGTCGCGCACGACACCGTGGTCGGACTCGCCAAGTTCTCCCGGACGAAGGGCAGCGAGCCGTTCGGTGAACGCGACCGCCGGCTCGCCGTCGAACTGGCCGCGCGCGCGGCGGTCTGCATCGACAACGCGCGCCTGTACCGCCGAGAGCACGAACGCGCGCTGATACTGCAACGATCCCTGCTGCCGCCCGGCGACCCGGAAGCCTCCGGCCTGGACATCGCCTGCCGCTATCTGCCGGGCATCGCGGCCACCGGGCGGCCGAGCGAGGTCGGCGGCGACTGGTTCGACGTCATCGAACTCCCCGGCCACCGCACGGCGCTCGTCGTCGGCGACGTCATGGGCCGCGGCCTGCGCGCCGCCGTCGCCATGGGCGAACTGCGTACCGCCGTACGCACGTTGGCGCAGCTCGACCTCGAACCCGCCGAAGTCCTCGCCCAGCTCGACGAGATCGCACGCGGCCTCGGCGCCCCCGGAGGTGTCCAGCAGGCCACCCGCGCCGCCCGCCGGCCGCGCGAGGCCGACCTGTCCGAGGTGTACCTCGCGACCTGTGTCTACGCGGTCTACGACTCGGTCACGCGCCGCTGCACCTTCGCCAACGCGGGCCATCTCCCGCCGGTGCTCGTGGAACCCGGCGAACCCGCGCTGATGCTGGACGTGCCGCCCGGGATGCCGCTCGGCGTGGGCGGCGAGCCCTTCGAGGAAGTCGAGGTCGAACTGCCGGAGGGCGCACTGCTCGCGCTCTACACGGACGGCCTCGTCGAGTCCCGGGACCACCCGCTGGACGAGGGCCTCCAGGCGTTCGTCGGCGCGCTCACCGATCCCTCCCAGCCCCTGGAGGACGTCTGCGACCACGTCCTCAACACCCTGGACACCCATCACGGCGAGGACGACATCGCGTTGCTGATGGCACGTGTCCAGGGGCTGCCGGCCGAGTCCGTCGGAGACTGGACGCTGCCCCGGGAGCCGCGCAGCGTGGGCCGGGCCCGGGAGTACGCGCGCGGCCAGCTGCTCGCCTGGGACCTGGAGCCGCTGGTGGACACCACGGAGCTGCTGGTCAGCGAGCTGGTGACCAACGCCCTGCGGTACGGCGAGGGCGAGATCAGACTGCGGCTGCTGCTCGACCGGACGCTGGTGTGCGAGGTGTGGGACGCGGGCCTGGTCCAGCCGCGCCGCCGACGTGCCCGTGACACGGACGAGGGGGGCCGCGGCCTGCAACTGGTCGGCCTGCTCTCCGCGGCCTGGGGTTCGCGACGCACACCGCGCGGCAAGACGGTCTGGTTCGAACTCCCGCTTCCCGACGGGGAGAACGGGATCGTGGACCCGGCGGAGGCACTGCTGAGCCTGTTCTAGGGGGGTTCGGCAGGCGCGTCGCCCTTCTGCTGGGCGGACGGCCCCTGGGGCCCCTCCGGCCGGAACAGCGCCCCGCCGTCCCTGCGCGCCCGCGTACCCGGTCCGCCGTAGCTCGCGGGACCGCCGTCGCCCGGGTGCCCCGCGGGGGAACCGGGACGGTGCGGAGCGTCGAGCAGAATCCCGCCGAGCACGGCGCCGCCCGTCCAGACCCCCTCGCCGTACGGCGTCCCGTGCGTCCGGACGTCCCGCTGCGCGAGCTGCCGGGCCTGCCGGGCGAATGCGTCCGCCTCCCGGGCGTCGGCGAGCGCGTCCGCCGGGGCCGGGGCGGAGGCGGGGACGGGAGTATCGCCGCGCTCCGCCGCGCGCAGCCGCCGCTCCGCCTCCGCGAGCCGGGTCCGCGCCTCGCAGCCGACGGCTCCACGGTGCGTGGTGATGTAGTCCGAGGCGGCACCGACGCTGCTGCGGGCCACGAGCAGGGCACGTTCCAGCCGGTCCAGGGCCCGTGACCCCTCCGGGCGCCGACGGGCCGCCCTGTCCAGCCCGGCGGCCACCTCCTCGAGCCGCCGCAGCGAACCGATCGGATCGAGCGCGCCCCGGCCCGCCGCTCCCGCGCGCCCCTCGTGCCCGCCCAGCTCCCGTAGCAGTTCGGCCACCACCGCCTCCCCGTGGGCGATCCGGGGCCGCAGGTCCGTGCGGGCGGGTTCCGCGGCGGCCTCCGCGAGGCCGGTTCGCGTCGCGGCCAGGGCGGCGGGCAGGGTGTGTGCCGCCGCCGCCAGGGCCGATGCCAGCCGGGCGATGCCGTCGGCCAGCAGGGCCGTCTGGTCGACGGCGGCCTCGGCCGCGCGCAGGTGGACCACCGCGCTCCCGGTTTCTTTCCGGTCCATCTCCCGGCGGCCCCGGTCGAGGCAGGTCGCGGCGAAGGCCGCCCGGTCCTTGGCCTGTTCGTCGTGGCCCGTGACCGGCAGGCACGCGGACAGCGCGTACCGCCCGCGCAGTTCCGCGAGCGTGCCGTCCGCCTCCGCGACCCGTACCGCCGTTTCCCGCAACCGTGCCTCGGCGCGCTCCAGTGCCTCGGGTGCGGTCCGCTCCAGCGCCCGCGTCCGGTCGAATCCCGGCGCCTCCGCGTCCAGCCTCCGCCCGGCCGCCCCGCACCGCGCGCCGATCTCCTCCAGCAGCGCCCGCGCCCCGTCCTCCCCGTCGTCGAGCCGCTGCCGCAACCGGAAGGCGGACGCCAGGTCGGAGGCAGCGGCCGCCAGCGCCTCGGCGTGCGCCCGTATCGCCTCGTCCCCGAGCTGTGCGGCGGCCCACCGCAGCTCCTCGGCGCTGGTGCGTACGCAGTCGTCGGTCTCGACGAGCAACCGCCTTGCCCGCCGGTCGAGTTCGTCCAGCGGTACGACGGTCGGCGCACGTCCGCCCGGCGTCGTGCGTGTCCTCGTACGCAGCCCGCGCCGCAGCGAGGTGTACGCCGCCACGGCCACGGCGGCGACCGCGGCGACCAACGGCAGCACCAGATCACCGGTCGCCCCAGGATCGCGTCCCACCCCGGCCACTCCCACCACGACCAGCGCCACCCCGAACGCGGCAGTGGCCCTGCGCGCGGCTCGGTACACGGCGGCCCGGCGCGGCCGGCGTCGACGGTGGGGCGGCGTCACATTCCGGAGCGTATGGCCGACGACGCGGCACCGCGAGCGGTGTGTACCCGGTACAGGGCCACCAGGAGGCGGTCTGGTCATCCACGGGCGGTGGTGCCATGATCAGCGCAACACTCACGGGGGGCCGATGCCGCACGTCATCTCGCTGATCGCCGTTTCGGTGATCGTGGTTCTCTATGCCTCCTCAGGTGTTCTGGCCCTCATCGCCGGCCGGTTGATCGTGCCGTGGCAGCGCGGGCGGGTGCTGCGGCCCCGGCTGTGGGGCTCCGGAGCCCTGGTCTTCGTCGCGGGGATCGTGCTGTTCAGGTGCGCCGCCACCGTGAGCGGTGCGACCGCCTTCGGCATCCTGTCCGCTTGCGGGCTTGTTCTCATGCTCTCCGGCGGGGTGCTCCAGTTCCTCGGCGGGCGCGTCGTCCGCGTGCAGGCCTGACGGGCGCTCGCCGCCCCCTACGGCCACGGGCGGGTGCTCACCCCGCCGCGGGACGCCTCCTGATCTTCGAGCCGAGCCACACCAGCGGGTCGTACTTGCGGTCGACCGCCCGTTCCTTCAGCGGGATCAGCGCGTTGTCCGTGATACGGATGCCCTCGGGGCACACCTCCGTGCAGCACTTGGTGATGTTGCAGAAGCCGAGGCCGTGCGCGTCCTGGGCCGTGCGCTTGCGGTCCAGGCCCGTCTGCGCCGCCGCGTCCAGGGGGTGCATGTCCAGTTCCGCCACCCGCATCAGATAGCGCGGGCCCGCGAACGCCTGTTTGTTCTCCTCGTGGTCGCGGACCACATGACAGGTGTCCTGGCACAGAAAGCACTCGATGCACTTGCGGAACTCCTGCGGGCGGTCGACGTCCTCCTGCGTCATGCGGTACTCGCCGGGGCCGAGGTCCGGGGGCGGGACGAAGGACGGGATCTCGCGTGCCTTGCGGTAGTTGAAGCTCACGTCCGTCACCAGGTCGCGGATCACCGGGAAGGCGCGCAGCGGGGTCACCGTGATCGTCTCGTCCGGGCCGAACACCGACATCCGCGTCATGCACATCAGCCGTGGCCGCCCGTTGATCTCCGCGGAGCAGGAACCGCACTTGCCCGCCTTGCAGTTCCAGCGCACGGCGAGGTCGGGCGCCTGGGTGGCCTGGAGGCGGTGGACGATGTCCAGCACCACCTCGCCGTCGTGGACGTCGACCGTGAAGTCCTCCAGGCCGCCGCCCTGCCTGTCTCCCCGCCACACCTTGAAGCGGGCCTCGTAGCTGCTCACTCGTACAGCTCCTCTTCGGCCAGGTACTTGACCAGCTCCTCCTTCTCGAAGAGGGCGAGCAGGTCGGAGCGGATGGGTTCGGTGGTCTCGCGGGACAGGGTGATCTGGCCGTGGACCGGGTCCGTCGCCACCGGACCAACCGTGGGGTCGGTCAGCCGGCACAGCAGATTGACGCGGCGCCACGCGCGGTCCATCGCCGGGTAGTCCTCCCGGGTGTGCCCGCCGCGCGACTCCGTGCGCTCCAGGGCGGCCCGTGCCACGCACTCGCTGACCAGCAGCATGTTCCGCAGGTCCAGGGCGAGGTGCCAGCCCGGGTTGAACTGGCGGTGTCCCTCGACCCCCGCCCGGCGCGCCCGCACCCGCAGCTCGGCCAGCTTCTGGAGCGCCTGCCGCATCTCCGACTCCCGGCGGATGATCCCGACCAGGTCGTTCATCGTCTGCTGGAGTTCCTGGTGCAGGGTGTAGGGGTTCTCCGGTGGGTGCCCGTCCTCCCGGCCAGGCACCGGGCCCTCGGCCGAGAAGGGACGCAGGGCCTCCGCCGCCGCGTTGTCCACCTGGGCCTCGTCCACCGTGGGCCGCTCGGCGGTCTCCGTCGCGTACCGCGCCGCGTGCAGACCCGCCCGCCGTCCGAAGACGAGCAGGTCGGAGAGCGAGTTGCCGCCCAGCCGGTTGGAGCCGTGCATGCCGCCGGCCACCTCTCCGGCCGCGTACAGGCCCTCGACCCCGCGGGCCGCCGCCGTGTCCGAGTCGACCGCGATGCCGCCCATCACGTAGTGGCAGGTGGGCCCGACCTCCATCGCCTCCGCGGTGATGTCGACGTCCGCCAGCTCCTTGAACTGGTGGTACATGGAGGGCAGCCGGCGCCGGATGACCTCGGCGGGCATGCGCGTGGAGACATCGAGGAACACACCGCCGTGCGGGGAGCCCCGGCCCGCCTTCACCTCGGCGTTGATCGCGCGGGCGACCTCGTCACGGGGGAGCAGCTCCGGCGGGCGCCGGTTGTGGTCCGGGTCGTCGTACCAGCGGTCGCCCTCCTCCTCGGTTTCCGCGTACTTCTCCTTGAAGACATCGGGGATGTAGTCGAACATGAACCGCTTGCCGTCGGAGTTCCTGAGCACCCCGCCGTCGCCGCGCACCGACTCGGTGACGAGGATGCCCTTCACCGAGGGCGGCCAGACCATGCCCGTCGGGTGGAACTGCACGAACTCCATGTTCAGCAGCGGCGCCCCGGCGAGCAGGGCCAGCGCATGCCCGTCGCCCGTGTACTCCCAGGAGTTCGACGTCACCTTGAAGGACTTGCCGATGCCGCCCGTGGCGATCACCACGGCGGGCGCCTCGAGGACGAAGAAACGGCCGGACTCGCGCTCGTAGGCGAAGACCCCCGACACCCGGTTGCCGTTCTTGAGGACCCGGGTGACCGTGCACTCCTGGAAGACCTTCAGCCGGGACTCGTAGTCCCCGGTCTCCTTCTCGTCCTCCTGCTGGAGCGCTACGACCTTCTGCTGGAGCGTGCGGATCAGCTCCAGGCCCGTGCGGTCGCCGACGTGCGCGAGGCGCGGGTACTCGTGTCCGCCGAAGTTGCGCTGGGAGATGCGCCCGTCCTTCGTACGGTCGAAGAGTGCGCCCCAGGTCTCCAGCTCCCAGACGCGGTCGGGGGCCTCGCGCGCGTGCAGTTCGGCCATCCGCCACTGGTTGAGGAACTTCCCGCCGCGCAGGGTGTCGCGGAAGTGGACCTGCCAGTTGTCGTGCGGGTTGGCGTTGCCCATCGCCGCCGCGATGCCGCCCTCCGCCATCACCGTGTGCGCCTTGCCGAACAGCGACTTGCAGATCACGGCCGTACGGGCGCCGCGCTCCCGGGCCTCCACGGCGGCCCTGAGGCCGGCACCGCCGGCCCCGACCACGACGACGTCCCACTCCTGCCGGTCGACCACGGACATCACAAGTCCCACTCCCTCTAGAAGAAGCGCGGATCGTCGAACGCGCCGGACGCCACCAGGTACACGTAGAAGTCGGCGAGGGCCACGCTGACCAGCGACGTCCACGCCAGCAGCATGTGACGGGCGTTCAGCCTGCTGATGAAACCCCACAACCGGTAGCGGACGGGGTGCCGGGAGAAGTGCTTGAGCCTGCCGCCGACGATGTGCCGGCAGGAGTGACAGGAGAGGGTGTACGCCCAGATCAGCACGATGTTCACGAGGAAGACCAGGGTGCCTAGCCCCATGTGGCCCCAGCGGTAGTGCGGGTCGCGGAAGGCGAGCACGGTGTCGTACGTGAGGACGCCCGCCACCAGCAGGGCCGCGTAGAAGAAGTAGCGGTGGAGGTTCTGAAGGATCAGCGGGAACCGGGTCTCGCCGGTGTACTTCCGGTGCGGCTCCGCCACCGCGCAGGCCGGCGGCGACAGCCAGAAGCCGCGGTAGTAGGCCTTGCGGTAGTAGTAGCAGGTCAGACGGAAGCCGAGCGGGAAGATCAGGATGATGATCGCCGGGGAGATCGCCCACCAGCTGCCGAAGAGGTCGGCGTTGGGGCCGGCGTGCATGGTCCGGCAGCGCTCCGCCAGGCAGGGCGAGTAGAACGGCGACACATACGGCGCCGCGTAGTAGTCCGCGTCGGCGAAGGCCCGCCAGGTCGAGTAGACGATGAACGCCAGCAGCCCGGCGGCGGTGGCGGCGGGCGCCAGCCACCAGCGGTCCGTGCGCAGGTGCGGGACGGCGATCGCGGCGCGCGCACCGGCGCGCACTCCACCGCCGGGCGCCCGGCGTTCGGTGTCGGGGGGTTCCGTTCCAGTGGCCAAGGAAAGCGCACCTCTCTCGTGGGTCGGTTCACCTCCGGGGCGCGCCGGGGGTCAGGGTGCGTGCCGGTCCCGGGCGCCGAGGCCCTCGTCGTCCGAGTCCGTCCACAGGGTGGTGTCGTACGGGGTGTCGGAGATCGTCACCAGTTCCACAGGCCGCGCCGCGCCGGTGGCGGCGGCCACCTCGCGCAGCAGCGCCACGCTCTCGCGCAGGTGGTCGGCGTCGGTGCGGACCCGGCGTATCTCGAGCCCGCCGCCGCCCATCTGCTGCTCCAGGCGTCCCACGGACCGGTACAGGTCGTCGAGGCACCGCTGGACCGACGTCAGTTCGTCGTGCACGGACATGACGTGACCTCACTTCCACGGGCCCGGGGGCCCAAGGCAGGGACGTTCATGCGCCTGTGAGTGTTGCGCGTCACAGCAGCCGGTGTGAAGGGGACGTGCAGTGATTGGCCGGCGCACGCCGGGGCGTGCGGTTGCGCCGAACGGGTGGGGTTCCCGGGCTTCGTCGCCGTGTCGCCGCATAGTGCCGAACCCTTTCCTCTTCAGTGGGCCCATACATCTGATCAGCTCCAAATACCACCAAACCTGATCGTAACGCCCACTCAGCGGCGAAGCGGCCCCGGAGGTAGACGTGAAGTCCCACGACGGCGTCGGACGGAGCGCGGTACTGCGCTCGGTCGCATTCCTCACCGCGGGAGCCCTCGCGGTGACCGCGCTCGCCGCCTGTAGCTCCGACGAGAAGAGAACGAGCTCACCGGCGGCCGGACAGGACATCGCCCCGGCCTCCCGCACCCTCGTCGGCGACGGCGGCACCCTGCGCTGGGCGGTCGACGCCGTGCCGGGGACCCTGAACACCTTCCAGTCGGACGCCGACGCGGCGACCAGCCGGATCGCCGGCGCGGTACTGCCCTCGATGTTCCGGCTCGATGCCAACGGGCGGCCCAAGGCCGACTCCGCCTACCTGGAGTCCGCCAAGGTCGTCTCGACCGAGCCCAAGCAGGTCGTCGTCTACCGCCTCAACCAGCAGGCCGTCTGGAACGACGGCCGGGAGATCGGCGCCGACGACTTCGCCGCCCAGTGGCGCGCCCTCTCCGGGAAGGACAACGCGTACTGGACCGCACGCAACGCCGGCTACGACCGCATCGAGAAGATCGAGCGCGGCGCGAACAACCTCGAGGTCAAGGTCACCTTCGGCAAGCCGTACGCCGACTGGAAGTCGCTGTTCTCGCCGCTGTACCCGAAGGACGTCATGGGCAGCCCGGACAGCTTCAACGACGGGGCGAGACGCGGCCTGAAGGTCACCGCCGGCCCGTTCGGCGTCCAGTCGGTCGACCAGAAGAGCGGCACCGTCACCCTCACCCGTAACCCGCGCTGGTGGGGCCGGCCCGCCAAGCTCTCCGAGATCGTCCTCGTGGCCGTACCGCGCGACCAGCGGGCCGCCGCGCTCTCCGACGGAAAACTCGACATGGCGGAGATCGACCCGGAGGAGGCCGAGCGGTTCACGCTCGCCGCCCGCGACAAGGGCAGTACCACCTTGCAGGGCGCCTCCCCCAGCCTGGAAACGGGCCTGGGGACGGGCCTGGAGACGGGCCAGAGCGCCGCATCGGGCGCACCGGGCCCCCGCCGGGAGCAGACGCTGAACGGCTTCGTGATCCGCAGGTCCCTGGAGCCCGCCTACACCCAGCTGGCCCTGAACGGCGCCCGGGGCGCGCTCGCCGACGAGCGGGTGCGCCGGGCCGTGGCCCGCTCCCTCGACCGCACCGAGCTGGCCGGACTCGTCCTCAAGCCGCTGGGTCTGCCGGCGGTGCCGGTCGGCAGCCATCTCGCGCTCGCGGGGCAGGACGCGTACGCCGACGGCAGCAGCGCGCTCGGCAGCCATGACACCAAGCAGGCGAAGAAGCTGCTGGCCGAGGCGGGCTGGGTGGCCGGCGGTCCGGTCCAGGAACAGAAGAAGAAGGCGGCCGGCCCCGAGGGCAGGAAGGCGGAACACGCAGAGGGGCCGGAGAAGTCGGACAAACCAGAACAATCCGAGGGCGCGGAGACGCCGGAGAAGATGGGGCAGCGCGACGGCGCGGGCGACGACCGGACGGACGTCGACAGCGAGGACGGCAAGGCCCGCCATCTGCCCGGCCAGCAGGGCGGACCCCCGCCGGGGGCCTACGCACCCAAGGGCACCGCCGTTCCCGGCGGCGCCAAGACCGGGCCGCTCGCCAAGGACGGCAAACCGCTGGTGCTGAAGCTCGTGCTGCCGTCCGGGCCGGGCTCCCGGTCCCTGCAGACCGTCGGGGACCGCATCGCTCGCATGCTGGACAAGATCGGAATCCGTGCGGAGATCACCAAGGTGTCGGACGGCGACTTCTTCAAGGACCACGTCGCGTCCGGCGACTACGACCTGGCGCTGTACTCCTGGCCGGCGACCGCGTTCCCGGCGACCGACGCCCGGCCGATCTACGCCAAGCCGGTACCGGCGGCGGACGGCTCGCTGAGCATCGAACAGAACTACACCCGGGTCGGCACCGACCAGGTCGACCAGCTGTTCGGCCAGGCCATCGCCACGCTGGACGCGGACGAGGAGCGGGATCTGCTGCGCAAGGCCGACGCCCACATCTGGGCCGCCGCCGGCTCGATCCCCCTCTACCAGCGCCCCCAGCTCACGGCGACCCGCGCCAACCTGGCAAACGCGGGGGCGTTCGGCTTCCAGACCCCGGTCTACGAGGACATGGGCTTCCTGAAGAAGGGGGCGAAGCCGTCCGCGAGCCCCTCGGCGTCCGGCTAGTGCCCCAAACAGGCACGTTCGCCCTGTTGCCGGGTGTCAGCCCGTGCTGAGTGGCGCCGTTCCTCCGGCGTCGAGCTGGTGGTCGGCCAAGACGTAGCTCTCGGGCAGCAAGTCGGTGATGAGGACGGTTCGGGTGCGGTCGCCTTCGCCGACGATGACCTTGAGCGCGGGGAAGTAGTCGAGAAGGACCTGACGGCACCGGCCGCACGGGGGAACAACCCCCCGGTCGCGGTCGCCCACGGCGACGATCGTGTCCAGCTCGTAGGCGCCCTGGGCGGCTGCCGCGCCGATGACCACCAGCTCGGCGCAGGGGCCTCCCGTGAAGTGGTAGGCGTTCACCGCGGTGACGATCCGGCCGTCCCGGGCGCGGGCCGCGGCCGCCATGGTGTGGTTGTCGCCCCGGCACCGAGTGCGCGCGACGTGCGCTGCGGCCTCTATGAGTTCGTGGTCGACCTGGTGGGTCCGCGTGGTCATCTTCTCTGCCTTCGTCAGGTGTCAGGTGACCTTTACCTGGGTGACGAGGGTGCGCAAGCGAATATCGCTCGCTCGCTCCGCCGCCCGGACAGCCTGACGACACCGCGCCGCCCGGACCAGCATCCGAACGGCGCGTCACCACGGGGCAAAGGTTCTCTGATGCGGTAGTGGAACCCAGGCGCGACCGTCCCCGGCGGCCGGACCGGAGAGCTCGTGGGCCGTGCCCCGCTCCAGCGGGGCACGGCCCACGGTGTGCCGCTGTCAGGCGTGCTTGGCGCGGCTGGCGGCGCGGGCGCGCTCACGCTGGTCGAGGACGACTTTGCGGATGCGAACGGCCTCCGGCGTCACCTCGACGCACTCGTCGTCGCGGCAGAACTCCAGGGACTGCTCGAGCGACAGCTTGCGCGGCGGCACGATCGACTCGGCGATGTCGGCCGTGGCGGAGCGGATGTTGGTGAGCTTCTTCTCCTTGGTGATGTTGACGTCCATGTCGTCGGAGCGGGAGTTCTCACCGACGATCATGCCCTCGTACACCTCGGTGCCCGGCTCCACGAAGAGCACGCCGCGCTCCTGGAGGTTCGTCATTGCGAAGGCGGTGACGCTTCCGGAGCGGTCGGCCACCAGGGAGCCGTTGTTACGGGTCTGAAGCGGGCCGAACCAGGGCTCGTGGCCCTCGTGGATGGAGTGGGCGATACCCGTGCCGCGGGTGCCCGTCAGGAACTCGGTACGGAAGCCGATCAGGCCGCGCGAGGGCACGACGAACTCCATGCGGACCCAGCCGGAGCCGTGGTTGGACATGTTGTCCATACGGCCCTTGCGGACGCCCATCAGCTGGGTGACGGCGCCCATGTGCTCCTCGGGCACGTCGATCGTCATGCGCTCGACCGGCTCGTGGACCTTGCCGTCGACCTCCTTGGTGACCACCTGAGGCTTGCCGACCGTCAGCTCGTAGCCCTCGCGGCGCATGGTCTCCACCAGAATGGCCAGCGCCAGCTCACCGCGGCCCTGCACCTCCCAGGCGTCCGGCCGCTCGGTGTCCAGGACGCGCAGGGAGACGTTGCCGACCAGCTCGCGGTCGAGCCGGTCCTTGACCTGGCGGGCGGTGACCTTGCGGTCCTTGACCGTGGCCTTGGCATTGGCGCCCTTGCCGGTGCCGCCCCTGCCGACCAGCGGCGAGGTGTTCGTACCGATCACCATGGAGATAGCGGGCTCGTCCACCGTGATCAGCGGCAGCGCGACCGGGTTCTCCGGGTCGGCCAGGGTCTCGCCGATCATGATCTCGGGGATACCGGCGACGGCGCAGATGTCACCCGGGCCGGCCTTCTCGGCGGGCTTGCGGGTGAGCGCCTCGGTCATCATCAGCTCACTGATGCGCACGTTGCTGATCGTTCCGTCGCGCTTGATCCAGGCGACGGTCTGGCCCTTGCGCAGCTCGCCCTGCTCGACGCGCAGCAGCGCGATACGGCCGAGGAAGTTGTCGGCGTCCAGGTTGGTGACGTGCGCCTGGAGCGGGGCGTCCTCGTCGTACGTCGGGGCCGGGATGTGCTCCAGGATCGTGGAGAAGAACGGCTCCAGGCTGTCGCTGTCGGCCGGGACCGTGCCGTCCTCCGGCTTGGTGAGGGAGGCGATGCCGTCACGGCCGCAGGCGTAGACGATGGGGAACTCGATCTGGTCCTCGTCCGCGTCGACGTCCAGGAACAGGTCGTACGTCTCGTTCACGACCTCGTCGATACGGGCGTCGGGCCGGTCCGTCTTGTTGATGCACAGGATGACGGGCAGGCGGGCCTGGAGCGCCTTGCGCAGCACGAACCGGGTCTGCGGCAGCGGGCCCTCGGACGCGTCGACGAGCAGCACGACACCGTCGACCATCGACAGGCCGCGCTCGACCTCGCCGCCGAAGTCGGCGTGGCCGGGGGTGTCGATGATGTTGATCGTGATGGGCTCCCCGCCGTCCTTGGGGTGATACTTCACCGCCGTGTTCTTGGCGAGGATCGTGATGCCCTTCTCACGCTCCAGGTCGTTGGAGTCCATGACACGGTCGTCGACCTGCTCGAGCTGGTGGGCGGCGAAGGCACCGGCCTGCTTCAGCATGCCGTCGACGATGGTCGTCTTCCCGTGGTCGACGTGGGCGACGATGGCGACGTTGCGGATGTCGTGGCGCGTGGCCATATTGCGGCGTACTCCCGGAGTGGTGAGGACGGCCTGCGCGTACCTCTGTGTTACGCGGGCCCTGCCGGGCTGAACATGCCACGGCCTCACCCCATGGTACGGGTGCCAAGGCGCAGGCGTCTCGGCAAGCCCTTCGGACCGGGGTGCACCGTTGCCCCGGGCATCGAGTCCCGCCTTCACTCGAGCTCTTTGATCACCAGGATTACATGACTGTGTTTTGCCCCGTTTCCCGTCCGGCGGGGCCGATCGCACAGCCGGCGCGGATCGCTCCGGGTGGAACGGCGGCGGAGGGCGCTGTGAGGTGCACCGAACCGAATAAGGGGATTCCGGAGCCGCCGCGGAGCAGGGGACGGAGGCGTCGGTACAGGGTTTTCCCTACGGCGCGGCGTCGGGGGGACGGTTCGTCCGCACCGCTCGTCCTTCGGCGCTACGGTTACCGAAATGTGCGGTTGCCGCCGAGCGGTTTGTCGCGGTTGTCTCGCCCTCGACGTCGAGAGCACTCTTCCTCCGTCGAGCGCAACTGCTTTATGGCAGCTTGTCCGCTATCCGGACACTCCGCATCGATAGTTGTGTAACAAGTCCGTTTCGCAGGGATCTTTCGGCAAACCGTTTGTCCGGATTTTGGAAGAAGTAGCCGTCAGGTGTGATCGAACCGAGACCTTGGAGGTGTGGTTCAGCCATAGCCCATGGCAGATAGTTAGGCGCGTAGAGCTCGGGTCAACGGGTCATGCGCCGTGGGAGGCGTCGACTCACGAGCGTGCGGGTGTACCCGACCTTCCCCGTTCTTGCTGTCCGTGGGATGTCGTGTGCTCCCTCTTGCAGTGAACAAAAGGACTCAGGAGGAGGAACCCATGCGTGGTGCCGGCAGCGCCAAGTGGGTCGCGGGCGCGATCGTCATAGCCCTGGCTGCGACCGCCTGTGGTGGCAGCGACAACGGTGGCAGTGGCAGTGGCAACAACAGCAAGGGCTCCGGCAAGGACGGTGGCACCTGGCGGATGGGCATCACCGAGCCGGTTGCCATCGACCCCTACAACGCGCAGGAGTCCGAGGGCATCCTGGTCACGGACAACCTCTTCACCGGTCTGTTCGACCCGACCGCGGACGGCCAGGTCGTCCCGGCGCTGGCCACCTCGAAGAAGGTCAGCGCCGACGGTAAGACCTGGACCTTCACCATCAAGAAGGGCACCAAGTTCACCAACGGTGAGGACGTGAACGCCGAGGCGTTCATCCGCGGCTGGAACCGCGTCGCGGTGAAGTCGGCCGCGTCCGACGTGGCCTACCACATGGCCGGCATCGCGGGCTTCGCCGACGTGCAGTCCGGCAAGGCCCAGACCATGAGCGGCCTGTCCGCTCCGGACCCGTACACGCTCCAGGTGAAGCTGTCCGCCGCGGACTTCGAGTTCTACGTCAAGACCTCGCACACCGTCTTCAGCCCGGTCCCCAAGGTCGCCGGTGACGCCCACAACAAGGCGTACAACGAGGCTCCCATCGGCAACGGCCCCTTCAAGATGCAGGGCAAGTGGGAGCACAACAAGTCGATCACTGTCGTCCGCAACAACGACTACGGCCTGACGAAGGCTCACCTGGACAAGGTCCAGATCGACATCCTGAACCCGAACAACAGCTCCAACCTGGAGTACCAGGGCTTCGAGTCGGGTCAGTACGACTGGGCCCGCATGCCCACCCCGCAGCTCACGGCCGCCAAGGCCAAGTACGAGCCGCAGGGTGAGTGGATCGGCGAGGACACCAACGGCATGAACTACCTGCTGCCGATCACCGACAACGGCCCGACGAAGAACGTCAAGGTCCGCGAGGCGATCTCCTACGCCATCGACCGGGACGCCATCATCAAGGGTGTCTTCCAGGGCATGCAGACCAAGTCCACGACGATCCTGCCGCCGGTCTTCAAGGACGTCTACCACAAGGACCTGTGCACCTCCTGCATCAAGCAGGACACGGCCAAGGCGAAGCAGCTCGCCAGCGAAGGCGGCCTGAAGCCGGGCAGCACCCTCAACCTGGCCTACAACACCGGTGCCGGCCACGAGGAGTGGGTCCAGGCGGTCCAGCAGCAGCTGGAGAAGGTCCTCGGCGTCAAGGTCAACGCGGTGGGCAAGCCGTTCGCCGAGCTCCTCGCCGACCAGCAGAAGCCGGGCGCCACGGGCCTGTACCGCTTCGCCTGGGGCGCGGACTACCCGACGCCGGACAACTACCTGTTCCCCCTGCTGGACTCCGCGTCCATCAACAAGGACGCCTCCGGCAAGGTCACCGGTGACAACCGGGAGCGCTACAGCAGCAAGAAGTTCGACGACCTGGTCGCCAAGGCCCGCGCCACCGAGGACCAGTCCGCACGCAACGAGCTGTACAAGCAGGCCGAGAAGGTCGCCATGGATGACGTGGCGCTGATCCCGCTGTGGAACCGCACCCAGCTGCGCCTCGCCAACACCAAGAAGTACGGCAACGTCAAGATGGACTTCCACGAGAACCCGAACCTCGCGGAGATCAGCTTGAAGTAATCGGGTGCCGCTGACAGCGGCGTCCGGTGATGGGGGCCGTGGTACCGAGCTGCGCTCGGCTGCTGCGGCCCCCGACGACCGTCGGGAGGGTGTGATCCGCCCTCCCGCCCCCCACCCCCACACCCCCCATATTTGGGGCTGGGAGCCGCTGGTTGGCGGCAGCGAGGCGCAGAGAGGCATGTCATGGGAAGGTATGTGGTCCGCAGGCTGGGCCAGTTGGTCGTCGTCACGCTCGGCGCGACGATGATCCTGTTCGCCTGCCTGTTCGTTCTGCCGGGAGACCCGGTCGGGCAGATCGCGGGCAGTGACAAGGCGCGCGATCCGGCTGTGATCGAGCAACTGCACAAGCAGTACGGGCTCGACAAGCCCCTCGTGGTGCAGTACGGCAACTACGTGGGCAAGCTCGTCACCGGAGACTTGGGCACGGACTACACGCAGAGCCGCCCGGTCACGGAGATTCTCGGTCCGAAGCTGCAGAACACGGCGAAGCTGGCTGTGTTCGCCATCGCGATCGACATCGTCATCGGCATGGGCGCCGGCATCTTGGCGGCGATCCGCAGATACTCGGTCTGGGACGTGTCGGTCACCTTCATCACGACCCTGGCCATCGGCGTGCCGTCCATCGTGCTCGGCATGATCATGCAGCGCGTCTTCATCGTCGAGCTCAACTGGTTCCCGCTGATCGCCGACGGCAGCTTCAAGTCGATGGTGCTGCCCGCGTTCACGCTGGCGATCATCGACGCGGCCCTCGTCGCACAGCTGGCCCGCAGCAGCATGCTGGAGGTGCTGCGTGCGGACTACGTCAAGACCGCCGTGGCCAAGGGGCTCCCGGGCCGTACGGTGCTCTTCCGGCATATTCTGCGCAACTCCGTCATTCCCGTGATCACCTACATCGGCATCTCCTTCGGCACCCTGCTGGGCGGCGCGATCATCACGGAGACGATCTTCAACTGGAACGGCATCGGTCTCGCGCTCGTTCAGGCGATCCAGCAGAACAACAACCCCATCATCGTGGGAGTGGTGACGATCAGCGTGGCGATCTTCGTCGTGCTGAATTTGATCGTCGACCTGCTGTACGCCGCCCTCGACCCGCGTATTCGCCTCGCCTGACCGGCAGGGTCGTTTCCCACTAGGAGTCACACCATGACCGAACTCGTCACGGGCACGGGTGGGCCGGTGCAGGCCGATCCCGCCGCGCCTCAGCAGGGCGCCGAACCCAGCGTCGCCCGGGTCAGCCAGTGGTCCGACATCCGGCACCGCTTCATGGCCAACAAACTCGCCGTCGTCGGGCTGTTGATCATCGCCGTCCTGATCCTCGTCGCCGTGCTGGCCCCCGTGCTGGCGCCGTACGACCCGCTGAACCAGGACCTCAACCAGACCCTCCAGTCGCCGGGCGGCCAGCATCTGCTCGGCACCGACGCGCTCGGCCGGGACCAGTTGTCCCGCCTTATCTACGGCAGCCGCATCGCGGTGATCGTGGGTCTCGCCTCGATCCTCGTCGCGCTCGTCATCGGCATCGTCCTCGGTGCCCTGTCCGGCTACTTCGGTGGTTGGGTGGACACCGTGATCATGCGCGCGGCGGACATCTTCTTCGCCTTCCCGCTGCTCATCGGTTCCATCGTCATCATCCTGCTGATGGGCCGCGGTGTGCTGCCGGTCGTCCTCTCGCTCGGCATCTTCACCTGGGCCACGTTCGCCCGTCTGCTACGCAGTCAGATCCTCTCCGTGCGTGAGATGGACTACGTCCACGCGGCGAAGGCGCTGGGCGCGAGCCGCGGCCGGATCATCCGCAAGCACATCCTGCCCAACTCCATCACCTCCGTTCTGGTGTACGGCACCAGCAACGTCGGTATCGCGATCGTCGCCGAGGCGTCGCTGTCGTATCTGGGCGTCGGTGTGGATCCGCAGGTCGCGGAGTGGGGCAACATGATCGCGGCCGGCCGCAACTTCATGGGCGTCAAGGACTTCATGTGGACCTCCCCGAGCATCGCCATCGTCATCACCGCGCTGGGCTTCATCCTGCTCGGCAACGGTCTGCGCGACGCGCTCGACCCGAAGCTCCGGTGAGGCACGGCCATGACTCCAACCCCCCTGAGCAAGCAAGACGAAGGTGACGGCATGACCAGCCTGGAGACGGCCCCCGCAAACGCCGGGCCGGAAGGGACCGCGCCACTCCTCGAGGTCCGCGACCTGCACGTGGAGTTCAAGGTCCGTGACTCCGTGACCAAGGCGGTCAACGGCGTCAACTACAGCGTCAACGCGGGTGAGACGCTCGCCGTGCTCGGCGAGTCGGGCTCCGGCAAGTCCGTCACGGCACAGGCCGTCATGGGCATTCTGGACAGCCCTCCCGGCGAGATCACCAAGGGCCAGATCTTCTTCCACGGACAGGACATCCTGGCCCTGCCGGAGAACGAGCGACGCAAGCTGCGCGGCGCCAAGATGGCGATGATCTTCCAGGACGCGCTCTCCTCTCTCAACCCCGTACTCTCCGTCGGCTTCCAGCTCGGCGAGATGTTCCGGGTCCACCAGGGCATGTCGCGCAAGGATGCCAAGGCCAAGGCCATCGAGCTGATGGACCGGGTGCGGATCCCCGCTGCGCGGGAGCGCGTCGGTGACTACCCGCACCAGTTCTCCGGCGGTATGCGCCAGCGCATCATGATCGCCATGGCGCTGGCCCTGGAGCCGGACCTGATCATCGCCGACGAGCCCACCACGGCCCTCGACGTGACGGTCCAGGCCCAGGTCATGGAGCTGCTCGCGGAACTGCAGCGCGAGTACAACATGGGGCTGATCCTGATCACCCACGACCTCGGTGTGGTCGCGGATGTCGCCGACAAGATCGCTGTGATGTACGCGGGCCGGATCGTCGAGACGGCTCCGGTCCACGAGCTGTACAAGCGTCCCGCGCACCCGTACACGCGAGGCCTGCTGGACTCCATCCCGCGCCTCGATCAGAAGGGGCACGAGCTGTACGCGATCAAGGGTCTGCCGCCCAACCTGCAGCAGATCCCGCCCGGTTGCGCCTTCAACCCGCGCTGTGGCAGGGCGCAGGACATCTGCCGCACCGAAGTACCGGCTCTGGTTCCGGTGACGGAGCAGGACGGAACGGAACTGGTGGGCCGCGGCTCCGCGTGCCACTTCTGGAAGGAGACGATCCATGGCTGAGCTCAGCAAGAAGGACGAGCCGCAGGTCGCCACGCCGAACGTCTCCGACGTGGAGGTCGCGGACACGCACTCCGAGGAGGAGGCGGTCGCCGCCATCGAGGCGCCGGTCGAGCGCGGTGAGCCGATCATCCAGGTCCGCAACCTGGTCAAGCACTTCCCGCTGACCCAGGGCATCCTGTTCAAGAGGCAGATCGGTGCCGTCAAGGCCGTCGACGGTGTCTCCTTCGACCTGTACCAGGGCGAGACCCTGGGCATCGTGGGCGAGTCCGGCTGCGGCAAGTCGACGGTGGCCAAGCTCTTGATGCACCTGGAGAGGGCCACGGCCGGCGAGATCTTCTACAAGGGCCAGGACATCACCAAGTTGTCCGGCCGCGCCCTCAAGGCCGTGCGCCGCAACATCCAGATGGTGTTCCAGGACCCGTACACCTCGCTCAACCCCCGCATGACGGTGGGCGACATCATCGGTGAGCCGTTCGACATCCACCCCGAGGTGGCTCCGAAGGGCGACCGGCGGCGCAAAGTCCAGGAGCTGCTGGACGTCGTCGGCCTCAACCCCGAGTACATCAACCGCTACCCGCACCAGTTCTCCGGCGGTCAGCGCCAGCGCATCGGCATCGCCCGTGGCCTCGCGCTCAACCCGGAGGTCATCGTCTGCGACGAGCCGGTCTCCGCACTGGACGTGTCCGTCCAGGCGCAGGTCATCAACCTGATGGAGCGACTGCAGGACGAGTTCAACCTCTCCTACGTCTTCATCGCGCACGACCTGTCGATCGTCCGGCACATCTCGGACCGGGTGGGCGTCATGTACCTCGGCCGAATCGTCGAGATCGGCACGGACGAGCAGATCTACGAGCACCCGACGCACCCCTACACGCAGGCGCTGCTGTCGGCGGTCCCCGTGCCGGACCCGGAGGCGCGCGAGCACCGCGAGCGCATCATCCTGACCGGTGACGTGCCCTCCCCCGCCAACCCGCCGTCCGGCTGCCGGTTCCGCACCCGCTGCTGGAAGGCCCAGGACAAGTGCTCCGTGGAGACCCCGATCCTGGCAATCCCCGAGCGTTTCAAGACCTTGGACACCCCGGTGGCCCACGAGTCGGCCTGCCACTTCGCCGAGGAGAAGGACGTCGTGCACGCCGCCTGACGGCGCTCCGGCTCCTTTCCGTTCCCGGCACCTCGCCAGCGGTGCCGGGAACCGGGTTTTTCGGGGCCTGCACGACCGCATGCACCAAGGAAGGGCGAAATGCTCCACCACATCGAACTGTGGGTACCGGACCTGCCGCGCGCGGCCCGGGAGTGGGGCTGGCTGCTCGGCAGGCTCGGCTATCTGCCCTACCAGCAGTGGCAGCACGGCCGTAGCTGGCGTCAGGGGGAGTCGTATCTCGTCGTCGAGCAGTCGCCCGCGATGAACGGCACCCGTCACGACCGGATGCGTCCGGGGCTGAACCACCTCGCGTTCCACGGCGGAAGCCGCGACGACGTCGACGCTCTGGCCGAGGGGGCGCCCGACCACGGCTGGAAGCCTCTCTTCGCCGAGCGCTACCCTCATGCCGGAGGACCGCAACACTACGCGGCCTACCTGGTGAACAGCGCTGGATTCGAGGTCGAACTTGTCGCCGGCGACCGGTCGGTGCATGCTGCCGACGAGCCCGCCCGGCAGATCAGTTGACCACCTGGGCCCCGGCCCAATGGCACGCCACCTGTCCTCCACTGCCGCCGCCGAGCACCTCCAGGTCCTGGCTCCGGCACGCGTCGGCGACACCCGCCTGCTCCGCCTCACCGCTCGCCAGGACCGGGCAGCGGACGTGGAAGCGGCAGCCGGCGGGGATGCGGGAGGGGTCCGGGGGCTCGCCGGTCAGCACCACGGGTTCGCCCGGCGTCTCGGGCAGGACGGAGAGCAGGGCCCGGGTGTACGGGTGCCGGGGTGCCGTCAGGACCTGTTCGACCTCACCCGTCTCCACGATCCGGCCCAGGTACATCACCGCGACCCGGTCGGCGATGTTCCACGCCAGACCCAGATCGTGGGTCACCACCAGTGCCGCCAGGCCGAACTCGCTCCGCAGACGAAGGAGCAGCGCCAGAATCTCACCGCGCACGGAGGCGTCGAGCGAGGCCACGGGCTCGTCGGCGACGATGAGTTCGGGCTCCAGGACGAGCGCCCCCGCGATCACCACGCGCTGGCGCTGGCCTCCCGACAACTCGTGCGGATATCGCAGGAAGAACCGTTCGGGCGGTCGGAGTCCGGCTTTGGACAGGGCCTCGCCGACCGCCGCCCGTTCGTCCCCCGCGTACCCGTGGATCCGGAGCCCCTCGGCCACCGCGTCGTACACCGTGTGCCGCGGGTTCAGTGATCCGCTCGGGTCCTGGAGCACCAGCTGGACGCGCCTGCGGTAGGCCTTCAGGAACCGCGAGGTGTACTCCAGACGCTTGCCGCCGAAGCCGACGTGCCCCGCGGTCGGCCGCACCAGGCCCAGCAGCGCGCGGGCCAGGGTCGTCTTGCCGCAGCCGGACTCGCCGACGAGCGCCACGATCTCCCCGGCCCGGATGTCGAGTTCGACACCGTCCACGGCCCGGCTCGGCGCACCGCCGTGCCGTCCGGGAAAGGCCACGTGCAGCCCCCGTGCGCTGAGCAGGGGCGGTGGTGTCGTCATGCCGTGCTCCTCGTGTCCTCGGCCGCGGCGGCCGCGCCGGAGCTCGCGTCCTCCACATGCACACAGGCCGCTCGCCGCCCCTGCCCCACGTTCCGCAGCGCCTGGTCCTGCGTGGCGCAGAGGTCCAGTGCCACCGGACAGCGCGGGTGGAAAGCGCAGCCGGAGGGCAGGGCGGACGGGTCCGGAGGGTCGCCGGCCAGTCCGCGCGGGGCGAACCGGGAGGTCGGGTCACCGATGCGCGGGAACGCGGCCGACAGGGCCTTGCCGTAGGGGTGGCGGGCGTCCCCGTGGACCGCCCTGGCGGCCCCCTCCTCGACCACGCGGCCCGCATACATCACCGCGAGCCGGTCGCAGGTGTCGGCGAGCACGGAGAGATCGTGACTGATCATGATCAGGCCCAGGTCCTGCTCGGCGACGAGATGCCCGATCAGCCGCAGGATCTGCGCCTGAACCATGACGTCCAGGGCCGTGGTCGGCTCATCGGCGACGACCAGTTGGGGATCACAGGCGAGGGCCATGGCGATCATGACCCGTTGGCGCTGACCACCCGACAGTTCGTGCGGATACGCTGTTGCCCGCGCGGCCGGCAGGCCCACCTGCTCCAGCAGCTCTCCGGCCCGTTTCCTGGCCGCGGCCGCGGTCGCCCTGCGGTGCAGCAGGATCGGCTCGGCGATCTGGTCGCCGATACGGTGCACGGCGTTGAGCGAGTGCATCGCGCCCTGGAAGACGATCGAAGCGCCCGCCCAGCGCACCGCCCGCACCCGTCCCCACCGCATGGTCAGCACGTCCTCGCCGTTCAACAGTACTTCGCCGGCGATCCGGGTCCCGGCCGGCAGCAGTCTGAGCAGCGCGAGCGCCACCGTGGACTTGCCGCAGCCCGACTCGCCCGCGATGCCGAGCTTCCGGCCCGCGGCCAGCGACAGGTCCACACCCCGCACCGCGGCCGCGCCGCCCGGGTAGGTCACTTCGAGGTTCCGGACCTCCAGCAGGCTCAACGCGCCGCCCCCAGCCTGGGGTTGAGAACGGACTCCACCGCGCGGCCGCACAGCGTGAACGCCAGGGCGACCACGGCGATGGCGATGCCCGGCGGCACCAGGTACCACCAGTCTCCGGAGCTGACCGCGCCCGCCTCGCGCGCGTCCTGGAGCAGGCCGCCCCATGACACGACGGTGGGATCCCCGAGGCCGAGGAAGGCGAGGGTGGCCTCGGCGAGGATCGACGAGGAGATCATGAGAGTCGTCTGCGCCAGCACCAGCGGCATGACGTTGGGCAGCACATGCCGGAACATGATGTGCCGGTGCCCGCCGCCGAGCGCCCTGGCGCGCTCGATGTACGGCCGGGACTCCACCGCCAGTGTCTGCGCCCGCACCAGCCGGGCCGTGGTCGGCCAGGTGGTCACGCCGATCGCCACGATCACGGTGTCGAGGGAGCGGGACATGACGGTGGCGAGCGCGATGGCGAGGACCAGGGTCGGCATCACCAGGAACCAGTCCGTGACGCGCATCATCACGGTGGCGTAGGTGCCGCGGAAGTGTCCGGCCGTGACCCCGACCAGCGTGCCGATGGCCACGGACAGCACCGCCGCCAGCAATCCGACCAGCAGCGACACCCGCGCCCCCCATACCAGCAGACCCAGCAGATCGCGTCCGAATCGGTCGGCGCCGAGGGGGAGCTCTCCGCTCGGCCCCTCCAGCGGCCGACTCGGTGCGGCTGTCACGCTTGAGACGTCCGAGCCGACCGTCAGCGGCGCGGTCACCGCGACGAGGGCGAAGAGTGCGAGCGTGGCCAGGCCGAGGAGTCCGGAGCGACGGGTGCGGTACTGCTTCCAGAACCGGGCGGCGGAGTGGCGGCGGCGCTGCCAGGCGAGTGCCCGGGGACCGGCCTGAGCCGTCGGGGGAGTGGTGTCGGCCGTCATCGGCCCACCCGGGGGTCGAGCAGCGGATAGACGAGGTCGGCCAGCGTGTTCATCACAATTACCGCCGCGGCGAAGACGAAGAAGAGTCCCTGGATCAGGGGGAGGTCGGGCACGCTCAGCGCTTGGTAGAAGAGCCCGCCGAGGCCCGGCCACGAGAAGACGGTCTCGACGAGGATCACGCCCGCGACGGTCCGGCCGAGGTTGACGAAGATCAGCGTTACGGTCGGCAGCAGCGCGTTGGGCACGGCATGCCTGCGTCGGACCAGGTCGTCCCTGAGACCCTTGGCGCGCGCGGTGGTCAGATAGTCGCTGCCCATCTCATCGAGCAGTGCCGAGCGGGTGACCAGCAGCGTCTGCCCGTACTCCACCGCGACCAGAGTGATCACCGGCAGGACGAGGTGGTGCGCGACGTCGACGGCGTATGCGAGTCCTTCCTTGCCGCCGGATTCCATGCCCCCCGTGGGGAAGAGGCCGGGGATGGGTCCCGCGCCCACCGAGAACACGATGACGAGCAGCAGGCCCAGCCAGAACGACGGGATCGAGTAGAGGGTGAGCGCCAGTCCGGTGTTCACCCGGTCGCCGATGCGCCCGTGATGCCACGCCGACCGTGTACCGAGGAAGATGCCGAGGGCGCTGTACAGGACGAACGCGGTGCCTGTGAGCAGCAGGGTGTTCGGCAGCGCATCGGCGATCTTGTCGATGACGGGCGCCCGGAACTGGTACGAGGTGCCGAGGTCACCGGTGAGCGCCTTGCCGCAGTAGTCCGTGAACTGTTCCCACAGCGGCAGATCGAGACCGAACTCCCGGCGGTAGGCGGCCAATTGTTCCGCCGACACCGGCCGGCCGCCCGTCATGAACTTGACCGGGTCCCCGGGGATCAGCCGGAACAGGAAGAAGCTGGTGACGAGGACGGCCAGCAAGGAGACGACAGCTCCGCCCGCCTTCCCCGCCGCGTACCGCAGGTAGGCGGTCCTGCCGCGCGCCCGCGGGCCACGGTCCGACGGCTCGCGGGTGGGCGGGGCGTCCGGCCTCGCGGTCCGCGCGGACGCAGCGTCGGCGGTCATGAGGACCCTGCCCGGTCACGGGCCGATGCGGTTGGTCGGTTCATGGGCTACTCGCGGTCCCCGGCGGTGGCGCGGCGGCGCATCGCGAGGAACACCCCGGCGCCGACGAGCACCACGAAGCCCGCACAGACCCCTATCACGATGCCGGTCGAGCCGCCGCCGGACGACGTGCCGGAGTCGGCCGGAACCGCGGACCACCAGCTCCAGTAGCCGTCCTGGCCGTAGATGTTGCCGCTCTTCTCCGGCATGGTGGTGATCGACTTGATCTGGTCCGTGCGGTAGGCCTCCATCGCGTTCGGATACGCCATGACGTTCATGTACCCGAGGTCGTACAGCCGCGACTCCATCTGCTTGACGATGTCCGCCCGTTTGGCGGGTTCGTACTCCGCGAGCTGCCGTGCGTAGAGCTCGTCGTACTTCTTGTCGCAGATGAAGTTGTCGGTCGCGCCGGTGTCCTTCGGGGTTGCGGGAAGCGCGGCGCACGTGTGGATGGAGAGGACGAAGTCCGGGTCGGGGTTGACGGACCAGCCGTCGAAGGCGAGGTCGTATCTGCCGGCGAGCCAGGGGTCGGTCACGTTGTCCAGGCAGTCGAGCGTCATTCCGATGCCCAGCTTGCCCCACCACTCCTTGAGGTACTGGCCGACCGCCTTGTCGTTCGGGTCCGTGGCGTGGCACAGCACGCGGTAGGTGATCGGTCTGCCGTCCTTGCCTATGCGCCGGCCGGCGCTGTTCTTCCGGTAGCCGGCCTCGTCGAGGAGCCGGGCGGCCCGTGCCGGATCGTAGGAGAGTTCCTGGTCCGCCGACGGCTTCCAGAAGTACGTCGAGAAGCGTGGCGGGATGTACCCCTCGCCCTGGACCGCGTGGCCTTGGAAGACCCTGTCGAGGACCGTGGTGCGGTCGACCGCCATGAACAGGGCGTGCCGCACACGCTCGTCCAGCAGTGAGGGATCTCCGTCGCCGAACTTCTGGCCGTTCCCGGCCCGGGCACCGGGGTTGGTGGCCAGCGCGTAGAAGCGTCGGCCCGGCGCCTCGTTCACCTTGATGTTCTTCTGCCCGCGGAGCGCTGCGGTCTGCGCGGGCGTCAGACCGCTGACGAAGGACACCTCGCCCTTCTGCAGGGCCGCGACCGCCGCGTCACCGTCCTTGTAGTACTTGAAGACCAGCTCGTCGAACTTCGGAGTGCCGCGCCAGAAGGTCTTGTTGGGCTCGAGGCGCACGTAGCTGTCGGGCTTGTAGCCGGTGAGCACGAACGGCCCGTCGCCGACAACGGGAAAACCGCTGTCGTTGTTGAACTTCGAGAAGTCCTTGACCTTCTCCCAGATGTGCTTGGGCACGATCGGCACGTCGAGCGCCGTCATCGTGGCCTGGGGCTTCTTCAGGTCGATGACCAGCTTCGTGGGGCTCGGCGCGGTGACTTTCCTGAAGTTCGCGACGAAGCTGCCATTGGCGGTGGCGGCTCCCTCGTCCGTCATCATCCTCTGAAACGTCCAGGCCGCGTCCTCGGCGGTGACCTGCCTGCCGTCCGACCACTTGGAGTTGGAGCGGATGGTGTACGTCCAGGTCAGCTTGTCCGGCGACGGCTTCCATGCGGTGGCCAGGCCCGGGACCACATGAGCGTCCCGGGGGTCGTAGTCGGTCAGGTACTCGTACATCAGCCGGTGGATGCTCGTACTGACCAGGCGGGTCGCGAGGAACGGGCTCAGCGAGTCGACGCTCTGGGCGACCGCCACGGTGAGGACTCGCTTCTCCTTCGCCTCGGCCTGCTGGGGCGTGGCGGCGAGCGAGGTCGCGAGAGCCGTTGCGAGCGTCAGGGTGGCGGCCAGGAGTCGGGGGGTGCGGAGCCGTGCTCTGTCCGGGCGAGGGTGTTCTCTGCCGTGCTGGTCTTGCGTGCTCATCGATCGACCTCGCGTCATCGCTCGTGCAGGACGGCTTGCTGGACTGCTTGATCGGTATCGCCCGGCGCCACCGGGGTGAAGGTGTGTCTATCAGCGGCCATCCGCGTGCGTCAACGGCGCGTGCACCCCATCTGGCCTGCGGAAAGGCCAAGTTGACGCACACAAGTGCAGCCATTGGTCCATACCGGTGAAGTCTCCCTGGTGGAGACCTGACGCCAGGCACTCCCCGTGCCGTCGGTCCCGAGTGGATCCCGCCAGACGGGGGGATGGGCGTCCACACGGGTAGGGGGAGTGCGCGCCGCGTCCGCTATTGGCGGATATTGGCCAATAGTGGATCAGTGCTCCGATGTCGGCGGCACAGCGCCGGTCGGAAGCGTTCACGAGGAGAATCTCAATGACGCCGTCAAGCTGTCACGCCCGACGGGCGGCGGCCGCGGTGGCGGCAGCCCTCACGGCGGCCGCCTGCGGTGGGGGCGGCCAGGGTGCCGCCCCGGGAGTGCTCAGCTCGTCCTGGAGCGACCCGCCGAACCCGCTGGAGCCGGCCAACACCAACGAGGTCCAGGGCGGCAAGGTCCTCGACATGCTCTTCCGCGGGCTCAAGCGCTACAACCCGAGGACCGGCGCGGCCGAGAACATGCTCGCCGAGAAGATCGAGACCTCCGACTCCCAGAACTTCACCGTCACCGTCAAGGACGGCTGGACGTTCAGCGACGGCGAGCCCGTCACCGCCAGGTCCTTCGTCGACGCCTGGAACTACGGCGCCGGTCTGAGGAACAACCAGCGGAACGCCTACTTCTTCGGCTACATCGACGGATACGACAAGGTGCACCCGGAAAGCGGCGGCCAGAGCGCCGACACCCTCTCCGGGCTCAGGGTGACCGGCCCCCGCACCTTCACCATCAGGCTCAGCCAGAAGTTCTCGACGTTCCCGGACACCCTGGGCTACGCGGCGTTCGCCCCGCTGCCCAGGGCGTTCTTCGACCGCCACGCGGACTGGCTGAGGAGGCCCGTCGGCAACGGGCCGTACCTGGTCAGGTCCTACACCAGGGGCTTCATGATGTCCCTGAGGAAGTGGGACGGCTATCCCGGCCGGGACAAGGCGCAGAACAACGGGGTGGACCTCCAGGTCTACACCGACGGCAACACCGCCTACACCGATCTGCTGGCCGGCAACCTCGACCTGGTCGACGACGTGCCCGCAGCACAGCTCAAGAACGTCAAGGCGGACCTCGACGGCCGGTACATCAACACCCCGGCCGGCATCATCCAGACCCTCGCCTTCCCCTTCTACGACCCGCAGTGGAACAAGCCGGGAATGGAGAAGGTCCGCACGGGTCTTTCCATGGCGATCAACCGGGACCAGATCACCCGCAGGATCTTCCACGACACCCGCACCCCGGCAAGCGACTGGACCTCCCCGGTGCTCGGCGCCGACGGCGGCTTCCGGGCGGGCCTGTGCGGCAGTGCCTGCACCTACGACCCGGGCCGGGCCAGAGCGCTGGTCCAGGAAGGCGGCGGACTGCCCGGCGGCCAGGTCAGGATCGCCTACAACGCGGACGCCGGCTCCCACCGGGAGTGGGTGGACGCCGTGTGCAACTCCATCAACAACGCCCTCGGCAACGGCAGGGCGTGCGTCGGCAATCCGATCGGCACCTTCGCCGACTTCCGCAACCAGATCGGCCGGCACAAGATGCCGGGGCCGTTCCGGGCCGGCTGGCAGATGGACTACCCGCTCATCCAGAACTTCCTTCAGCCGCTCTACTACACGGGCGCCTCCTCCAACGACGGTCAGTGGTCCAGCAAGGACTTCGACCGGCTCGTCGACCGGGCGAACGCGGAGTCGGACACGGCACGGGCCGTGAAGCTGTTCCAGGCGGCCGAGGAGGTCGTACGGGACAACATGGCGGCCATTCCGCTCTGGTACCAGAACGGCAGCGCCGGCTATGCGCAGCGCCTGTCCCATGTGGCGCTCAACCCGTTCAGCGTCCCCGTCTACAACGAGATCAAGGTCGGCTGAGCCCCACGCCACGCCCTACCCCCGGAGGCCCCATGGGACGGTACGTCATCCGGCGTCTGGTGCAGATGATCCCGGTCTTCCTCGGCGCCACCCTGCTGATCTTCCTCATGGTGAACGTGATGGGCGACCCCATCGCGGGCCTGTGCGGCGAACGCCAGTGCGACCCCGGCACGGCGGCCCAGCTGCGCCGGGACTTCGGCCTCGACAAGCCGGTGTGGCAGCAATACGCGACCTACATGGGCCATGTCTTCACCGGCGACTTCGGCACCGCCTTCAACGGTCAGCCGGTCACCGAACTGATGGGGACCGCCTTCCCGGTCACCATCCGGCTGACCGTGGTCGCGGTCCTCTTCGAGATCGTCGTCGGGATCGCGCTCGGCGTGGTCACCGGCATGCGCCGCGGACGGCCCGTCGACACCTCGGTGCTGCTGCTCACCCTCGTCGTGATCTCGGTGCCGACCTTCGTCACCGGTCTGCTCCTTCAGTTGCTGCTCGGCGTCCAGTGGGGCTGGGTCAGACCGTCGGTCTCCCCCCAGGCCGCCCTCGGCGAGCTGATCGTGCCCGGTCTCGTCCTCGCGTCCGTCTCGCTCGCCTACGTCACCAGGCTGACCCGGACCTCCATCGCCGACAACAGGCGGTCCGACTACGTCCGCACGGCCGTCGCCAAAGGGCTGCCGCGCCACCGAGTGATCATCCGGCACCTGCTGCGCAACTCGCTGATCCCCGTGGTCACCTTCATCGGCACCGACATCGGCGCCCTCATGGGAGGGGCCATCGTCACCGAGCGGATCTTCAACATCCACGGCGTGGGCTACCAGCTCTACCAGGGGATCCTCCGGCACAACACCCAGACGGTCGTCGGTTTCGTGACCGTGCTGGTGCTGGTCTTCCTGGTCGCGAACCTGCTCGTCGATCTGCTGTACGCCGTACTCGACCCGAGGATCCGTTATGCCTGAGCAGCCGCCGTACGACTCCGAGGGCGCCGTCGCGGGGACCGGGATGGGCGGGGCGATGGACCTCGCCGCGAGCGAGGCGAGCACCCTGGAGAGGACGCCCGGGGGACCGCTGGGCACGGGCCCGGCGGGCAGGCCGCGCAGCCTGTGGTCCGACGCCTGGCGCGATCTGCGCCGCAACCCCGTCTTCATCGTCTCCGCGCTCGTGATCCTCTTCCTCGTCGTGATCTCGGTCTGGCCATCGCTGATCGCCCCCGGCGACCCCCTCTCGTGCGACCTGTCCAAGGCCCAGGAGGGCTCCCAGCCCGGGCATCCGTTCGGATTCGACGGACAGGGCTGCGACGTGTACACCCGGACCGTCCACGGCGCCCGTACGTCGGTCACGGTCGGCGTCTGCGCCACCCTCGGCGTCGCGGTCCTCGGCTCGGTCCTGGGCGGGCTCGCCGGGTTCTTCGGCGGCGGCTGGGACGCGATCCTCTCCCGCACCACCGACATCTTCTTCGCGATCCCGGTCGTACTCGGCGGCCTGGTCCTCCTCTCGGTCGTGACCAGCAATACGGTCTGGCCGGTCGTCGGGTTCATGGTGCTGCTCGGCTGGCCGCAGATCTCCAGGATCGCCCGCGGCTCGGTCATCACCGCCCGGCAGAACGACTACGTGCAGGCCGCCCGCGCCCTCGGCGCCTCCCCGTCCCGGATCCTGCTGCGGCACATCGCGCCCAACGCGGTCGCCCCGGTGATCGTCGTGGCGACCATCGCGCTCGGCACCTACATCGCCCTGGAGGCGACCCTTTCGTACCTCGGTGTGGGTCTGAAGCCGCCGAGCGTGTCCTGGGGGATCGACATCTCCGCCGCCTCCCCGTACATCCGCAACGCCCCGCACGCGCTGCTGTGGCCCTCCGGCGCCCTCGCGATCACCGTGCTCGCGTTCATCATGCTCGGCGACGCGGTGCGCGACGCCCTCGACCCGAAGCTGAGGTGAGCCGTCGTCATGCTGCTCGAAGTGCGGGACCTGCGCGTGGAGTTCCGGACCCGGGACGGGATCGCCCGGGCCGTGAACGGCGTCGGCTTCGCCGTGGACGCGGGGGAGACCCTCGCCGTACTCGGCGAGTCCGGCTCCGGCAAGTCCGTCACCGCGCAGGCCGTCATGGGGATCCTCGACATGCCGCCCGGCAGGATCACCGGCGGACAGGTCCTCTTCCAAGGACAGGACCTGCTCACCCTGAAGGAGGAGGAGCGCAGGAGGATCCGCGGCGCCCGAATGGCCATGATCTTCCAGGACGCGCTGTCCGCGCTCAACCCCGTGCTCACCGTCGGCGACCAGCTCGGCGAGATGTTCGTGGTGCACCGCGGAATGGCGAAGAAGGACGCCCGGGCCAAGGCCGTCGAGCTCATGGACAGGGTACGGATCCCGGCCGCCGCCCAGCGCGTGCGCGACTACCCGCACCAGTTCTCCGGCGGCATGCGCCAGCGCATCATGATCGCCATGGCGCTGGCGCTGGAACCGGCCCTGATCATCGCGGACGAGCCCACCACCGCCCTCGACGTCACCGTCCAGGCCCAGGTCATGGACCTGCTCGCCGACCTCCAGCGCGAATACCGCATGGGCCTCGTCCTCATCACCCACGACCTGGGCGTCGTCGCGGACGTCGCCGACCGCATCGCCGTCATGTACGCGGGGCGGATCGTCGAGTCCGCGCCCGTCCACGACCTCTACAAGGCGCCCGCCCACCCCTACACCCGGGGCCTGCTGGACTCCATCCCGAGGCTCGACCGGAAGGGCCGGGAGCTGTACGCGATCAGGGGCCTGCCGCCGAACCTCATGCACATCCCGCCGGGCTGTGCCTTCCACCCGCGCTGCCCCATGGCCCGGGACGTGTGCCTCACCGATGTGCCGCCGCTCTACGAGGTCTCCGAGGACCGCAGGAGCGCCTGCCACTTCTGGAGGGAGTGCCTGCATGGCCGCTCCTGAACCGATCCTCGAGGCCATCGGGCTGGTCAAGCACTACCCGCTCACCCGGGGGATCCTCTTCAAGAAGCAGATCGGCGCGGTCCGGGCGGTCGACGGCGTCGACTTCACCCTCGGCCGGGGCGAGACCCTCGGCATCGTCGGCGAGTCCGGCTGCGGCAAGTCGACACTCGCCAGGCTGCTGGTCACCCTGGAGCGGCCGACGTCCGGGTCGATCCGGTTCAAGGGCGAGGACATCACCAGGCTGTCCGGACGCGCCCTGAAGGCGGTGCGACGCAACATCCAGATGGTCTTCCAGGACCCGTACACCTCCCTCAACCCCCGGATGACCGTGGGCGACATCGTCGGGGAGCCGTACGAGATCCATCCCGAGGCCGCGCCCAAGGGCGACCGGCGCCGGCGGGTGCGGGAGCTGCTCGACGTGGTCGGGCTCGACCCCGAATACGTCAACCGCTATCCGCACCAGTTCTCCGGCGGCCAGCGCCAGCGCATCGGCATCGCGCGGGCCCTGGCGCTGCGCCCGGAGATCGTGGTCGCCGACGAGCCGGTCTCCGCGCTGGATGTGTCCGTCCAGGCGCAGGTGGTCAACCTGCTGGCGCGGCTCCAGGGGGAGTTCGGCCTGTCGTATGTGTTCATCGCCCACGATCTGTCGGTCGTGCGGCACATCTCCGACCGGATCGGGGTGATGTACCTCGGACGGATCGTGGAGACCGGCAGGGACGCGGAGATCTACGACCATCCCACGCACCCCTACACCCAGGCCCTGCTGTCCGCCGTGCCGGTGCCCGACCCGGAGGCACGGGAGCGCCGGGAGCGGATCATCCTGAGCGGGGATGTGCCGTCCCCGACCGACATCCCCTCCGGCTGCCGCTTCCGCACCCGCTGCTGGAAGGCCAGGGAGCGGTGCGCTCTGGAGGTGCCGGCGCTCGCGGTCCCCGAGCGGTTCCGTGCGCAGGGGGGACCGGCCGCACACGACTCGGCCTG
Source organism: Streptomyces sp. NPDC047079 (assembly GCF_040643755.1). NCBI lineage: Bacteria > Bacillati > Actinomycetota > Actinomycetes > Kitasatosporales > Streptomycetaceae > Streptomyces > Streptomyces sp. NPDC047079. Next base: position 16,042 of record NZ_JBEYUZ010000002.1, on the reverse strand, counting down.
CCACTTCGCGGAGGAGAAACGCGTGGTGCCGCCGCAGGAGGCGGCGCCGGAACGGCCCCCCGCTCAGCCCCCGGTGGCGGGGGATGAGCCGCACGAGGAGTCCGCATAAACACACAAATGCGGAGGAAGCCCGTTAACACACAGGCAACTTGGGCGACGCGATTCCGATATACGGACGCAGCAGAGTGAACAGCGTACGGCCGTGCGGGTGCCGTGAACGGGCCGGGATGCGCCATGTCATCCCGGCCCGTTGCCCCTTTTTGCGCCCAGGCCGGCGCCGCTCTCGCGGACCTGGCCGGTGCCTCGTCGTGGTTCCTCGATCGGCGGTTGCGGTGCTCTGTGGGACTTCCGCGGCTCAGCCCAGGTTCAGGGCGCGCTTGAGGAAGTCCCGCTGGAGCAGCAGCAGATTCTCCGCGACCGTTTCCTGCGGGGTCATATGAGTCACCCCGGACAGCGGCAGCACCTCGTGGGGGCGGCCCGCGGACAGCAGGGCGGAGGACAGGCGCAGGGTGTGGGCGACCACCACGTTGTCGTCCGCCAGTCCGTGAATGATCATCATCGGACGGGCCGGGTCGGCGGCGTCCACCAGGCCCGCGTCGTCGACCAGGGAGTTGCGGCGGTAGACCTCGGGCCGCTCGCCCGGGTGCCCGAGATAGCGCTCCTGGTAGTGGGTGTCGTACAGCCGCAGGTCGGTCACCGGGGCACCGACCACGGCCGCGTGGAACACGTCCGGGCGGCGCAGCGCCGCCAGCGCCGCCAGGTAGCCGCCGAAGGACCAGCCGCGGATCGCGACCCGGGACAGGTCGAGCGGGAAGTCGCCGGCCAGGGCGTGCAGCGCGTCGACCTGGTCCTGGAGCACGACGGCCGCGAGGTCGTCCCTGACCGCCTTCTCCCAGGCGGGGGAGCGGCCCGGGGTGCCCCGGCCGTCCGCGACGACGACCGCGAAGCCCTGGTCGGCGAACCACTGCGAGGTCAGATGGGCGTTGTGCGCGGCGACCACCCGCTGCCCGTGCGGGCCTCCGTAGGGGTCCATGAGGACGGGCAGGGGGGTGTCACCGGAGTAGTCCCTAGGCATAAGCACGGCGCATGGGATTCGCCGTGCGCCCCCCTGGATGAGTGTGATGCGCGGGGACAAACCCGGATCTTCCGCATAAGAAGCCACGGTTCCGACCCGCTTGCCGTCTCGTAGCACCTGAACCTGGGCGCCCGGGAGTTCGGGAACCGAGGAGACGAGCACGATCACGCCCCCGGCGCGCACCGCCGAGTGCACACCGGGCTGCTGCGACACACGCTCCACGCCCAGTTCATTGACCCGGTACACATGGATCTCGCCGATCTCCGGGTCGGCGGCCGCCTCGCCGGCCGAGGCCGCCACCAGCACATCGTCGTCCGACACGTCCAGTACCGCCCGCAGATGCAACTGCGCCCCGGTCAACGGCCGTTCCCCCACCGCGAGCACCCGCGCGCCGCCCTCCTCGGCGATCCTCACCAGTTGCCCGGAGGGGCTCCAGCACGGCACCCCGGGGAAAAGTTCCAGCCAATGTGGATCTTCCTCGGCGTGCACCATCCGGGTCGCCCCGGAGTCCGGGTCCACGGCCAGGAACAGCTGACTGCGCTGGTCACGCGACTGCACCAGAATCAGCGGCGCACCCGCCGCTGACCAGTGGATTCGCGCCAGATACGGATAGCCCGCCCGGTCCCAGGCGATCTCGGTGCGCACCCCGTCGAGGCCGACCGCGAACAGGCGGACGTCCGCGTTGTCCGTGCCCGCCGCCGGATACGCCACCGCCTGCGGCTCCCGCTCAGGATGCGCGGGATCGCCGATCCACCAGCGACGCACCGGTGTGTCGTCCACGCGCGCGACGAGCAGCCGGTCGGACTCCGGCGACCACCAGAAGCCCCGCGTACGGCTCATTTCCTCGGCCGCGACGAACTCGGCCAGGCCGTAGGACACCCCCTCCGACTCCGGCTCGGCGAGCGCCCGGTCGTGCTCCCCCTCGGCTCCGACCACGCGCAGGGCGCCCTGGGCGACGTAGGCGATGTGCCGGCCGTCGGGAGCCGGGCGAGGGTCGATCACCGGGCCCGGTACGGGGAGTTCGCGCGCGGTGCCCGCCCGCAGCTCCGCCGTGAAAAGCCGCCCTGACAAGGCGAAAGACGCCAGTTCCAGGGCCGTGTCGGTGGCGTAGCCGACGATGCCGGCGCCGCCCTCGCGGCTGCGTTCCCGGCGGGCGCGTTCCTCGGGCGCCAAGTGTTCGGCGGCGCCCCCGAGCAGTGCGCCCGGATCGGCCGCCAGGCGCTCGGCGCCGTCCGCCACATCGAGGACCCACAGCTGGTGCGCGCGGTCCGTGCCCGAGGCGGACCGCAGGAACGCGACACGGGAACCGTCGGGCGCGACGGTGAACGCGCGCGGCGCCCCGAGCGTGAACCGCTGGGTCCGCGCGTGCCGTCGGGGGAAGGAAGCAGGCTCGGTCATCATGCCCCGACCATATTGGCCATGCGCCCCCTTGTGCGGCCGTGCGCCGACCGATGCGCACGCACGGATAGTTATGATCACTAGCGCATAGTGGGTAAGAACCCGCTGGCGTCCATGCGGAATTATCCGCATGGTCTTTTCCTCATGGATATGTTGCCCCCATAGTCCGACTCCCCGCCCCTGTGGATCTTTGGAGGTGAGCCGCCGTGGCACTCTCGATTTCGGCGGTGGTGCTGCTGGCGATCATCGTCTTCCTGCTGATCAGGAAGTCGGGGTTGAAGGCCGGGCACGCCATCGTCTGCATGCTGCTCGGCTTCTACCTGGCCTCGTCGACCGTCGCCCCGACGATCCACGACCTGACGACGAACATCGCGGGGATGATCGGGAGCATCAAGTTCTGACGCGCGGTGGACGGCGGGCCCGGGGCCGCGCACGACCCGGCCCGCCGTCGGCTGCCCGTTATGCGCCTACGTACGGCACGAAGGCGGACCAGGTGGCGGGGGAGAAGGTCAGGCGCGGGCCGGTGATGTCCTTGGAGTCGCGGACGTGCACCGTGGAGGGTTCGGTGGCGATCTCGACGCAGGAGTCGCCCTCGCTGCTGCTGCTGTAGCTGCTCTTGAACCACGCCAGGTCCGAGTCGCCCCCGGCCGAGGTGTTGCGGATCATGATTCCCCCAGCAGTTGCTCGACGAAGGCCATTGACTCACGCGGAGTGAGAGCCTGAGCTCGGATGATGCCATACCGCAGTTCCAGGATACGGAGCTGCTTCGGCTCCGATACCGGCCGGCCGTTCGCCACCGCCGGGGAACGGCCCACCGCCGACCCATCGTCGAACTTCAGCACCTCGATCCCACCGGCCAGTCCGGCGTGCTCCTCGCGGTCCGTTGGCATCACCTGAAGCTCGACGCTCCGGAACCGGGCTGCCCCTCCCCGGAAGCCCAACTCGGCCAGCCGATCCGCAACTTCGGCGTCCTGCTGTCACCGACCCCACGCGGCGCCCGCCTCGCCCGGCTGCTCGCCACCGAACAGCTCCGCAGCTGGGGCCTGCCCACGGACCGGGCGGAGCACGTCGTCGCCGAGCTGGCCGCCAACGCGGCCACGCACGGACGCGTCCCCGGACGCGACTTCCGGCTCATGCTCTACGTCGTCGGCGGCACCCTCCGGATCGAGGTCGCCGACACCCGCGGCGACCGACTTCCGAGCGCCCGGCAGCCGGCCGCAGAATCCGAGTCCGGCCGGGGTCTCCTTCTCGTCGAGGCCCTCGCCGACCGCTGGGGTGTCGCCCCCGGGCCGCGCCCCCGCAAAACGGTCTGGGCGGAACTCGACTTCGCACCGGAACCCGGCCGTACGTGCTCCGGTGCGAGGGGAGCTCTCACCCAAGGAACAGAGGGGTGAAGGGCCGACACAACGGCGTCGCCGCCTGGACGGAGCGGGACGTCAGCCCGGATGGCGTAAGGCGCGCTGACCGACGATCTGCCATGCGAAGGCTGCGGCGCCCGGCAGCCCTGAGGGCCCACCGCCTCACCGCCCGGCTGCCACCCCCGACCCCCTTCCGCGCACCGGCCGTCCCGCCGCCCGTACGGCCCCCGCTCCGCACCCGCGAAGGCTGCGACCGCGCCTTCCGGCGCCGGAGGCCGACCGCCGCCGCGACTGCCGAACGGATCTCCTGGAGGGCCGCCTAGCATGAAAGCGACGATCCTTGCCCCTGGGCACAGACGACGAGGAGCGAGCGCCATGACCATCGCCCCGGAGAACGCGCGGCAGGGCGCCTCCCACCTGTACCGGGCCATGCGGGATTTCGTTCAGTCCGCGGACGACAACCTCCCCGGCAAGTTCGAGATCACCAAGGAAGGGATCGTCCTTGACATGATGTCGCCCATGAAGCCGCACGAGCTCACCGTGCTGCGCGTCCGGAAGCGCCTGGAGAAGGTGATGCCGGACGAGATCGTGGCTCACACGGGTGAGCCCGACGTGGAGGACGAGCCCGAGGGCATCATGCGCCGCCCCGATGTGATGGTGATCGCCGAGGCGGAGATGGAAGGCGAGGGTTCCTTCGACCCCCGGTCGATCGTGGCCGCCGTAGAGGTCATCTCGCGCTCCAACCCGGACAACGACTGGGTCACCAAGATGCGGGACTACCCCCTGATGGGCATCCCCGTCTATGCGGTCTTCGACCCCCGCACCGGCACCGGCGCCGTCCTCACCGACATCCATCCCACCCCGGGCGGCCCCCGCTACGCCACCCGCAAGGACTTCGTCTACGGGGAGGACGTCACCATCGGCGACTGGACGATCCCGACGGACGGCCTGCCGCGCTACCGGGACGAGCCCGATGCCTGAACCCGGGCGGCCGGGAGGCGCCGGGGCGCCGGGCGGGCGCTCTCGTAGGGTGGTGCCATGACGGATCTGCCCGACCGGCGTCTGCTCCTGGTGCACGCGCACCCCGACGACGAGTCCATCAACAACGGCGCGACCATGGCCAAGTACGCGGCCGAGGGCGCCCGGGTGACGCTGGTGACCTGCACCCTCGGCGAGGAGGGCGAGGTCATCCCGCCCGCGCTGGCGCATCTCGCGGCGGACCGGGACGACACTCTGGGGCCGTACCGCGCGGGTGAGCTGGCCGCGGCCATGAAGGAACTCGGCGTCACCGACCACCGCTTCCTCGGCGGCCCGGGCCGCTACCGCGACTCCGGGATGATGGGCACCCCGCAGAACCACCGCCAGGGCGCCTTCTGGTCCGCCGACCTCGACGAGGCGGCCGGCCATCTCGTGGCGGTCGTCCGGGAGATCCGTCCCCAGGTCCTCGTCACCTACGACGAGAACGGCGGCTACGGCCACCCCGACCACATCCAGGCGCACCGCGTCGCCGTGCGCGCCACCGAACTGGCCGCCGACCCCGGCTTCCGGCCGGACCTCGGCGCGCCCTGGCAGATCCCCAAGGTCTACTGGAACCGGGTGCCGCGCTCGGTCGCCGAGTCCGCTTTCACCCGGCTCGGCGAGGCGCTCGGCGCGACGCCCTTCGCCAGGGCGGCAGCCGTCGACGACGTCCCCGGCGTGGTCGACGACCCGGTGGTCACCACGGAGATCGACGGCACCGCCTTCGCTGCCGCGAAGGCCGCGGCGATGCGAGCGCACGCCACCCAGATCGAGGTCGCCGAACCCGGGTTCGCGCTCTCCAACGCACTGGCGCAGCCGCTGTTCACCACGGAGTACTACGAGTTGGCACGCGACGGGCAAAGCGGGACGCGGGTCTCCCTGGCCGGAGGCCGGGGGAGCGACGGCGCCCGTGAGACGGACCTGTTCGAAGGAGTGGCCCCATGACCCCCACGGGCAAGCAGCCGAGTGCGCTCGCACAGCCCCTGACTCTGCCGTCGGCCGGGCGGATCGCCGCCTGCCTCGGCCTCTTCGTGCTCGGCGCGGTGACCGGTGTGGCGGGCGGGCTCGTCCAGGCCGGCTGGTTCCCCGGCGGGCTGCTGCTCGCGCTCGCCGGCGCGGCCGGGCTGTTCGTCGGGGGCGGGTGGGCCACGGGCACCCGGGCGGGGGCCCTCGCGCCCGCGGCCGGGTGGATGATCGCCGTGGTCCTGGTCACCGCCAGCCGTCCGGAAGGGGACTTCCTGTTCGGCGCGGGCGTCGGCTCGTATCTGTTCCTGCTCGGCGGAATGGGCCTCGCTGTGATCTGCGCCACCCTTGCCCCGGGGCGGCAACCGGGCGGCTTCGACGCCCGACTTGGCAAGTGACGTACCACTTCGCCACCCGGGTTACGGGATGTCCTCCGGAAAATCCGGGCGGTGCGTGGGGGTCCGGTGCGGGTTTCCCTCACGGGCGCGGTCTGCGGGCCCCGAGCGGACAGTATGGTGGTGCGCGCCGCCGAGCCTCCCTCACACCCTCGGCCTCGTTCGAGCAGGGGGCCCACCTGTTGAGGTCGAAACAGGCGGTGGAGCCAACCGGGAGAACCTGCCTTGAGTCGTGAAACTGACAGTTCGTCCGCCGGACCCAACGGACGCGGTGGATCCGCGTACCCGTCCGGGACGCCGCCGTACGGGACCCCCATGGCTTCCTCGGACGGTGCGGACGCCGGCCGTCCGGGCACGCAGCCGGACGAACGCAAAACCGAGACCACGCTGACGACCCGGATCCGGATCAACATCCCCGGGTCCCGGCCCATTCCGCCGGTCGTCGTGCGTACGCCCGTCGCGGACTCCGACGCCCCCGACACCGCGGCCGACACGGGCACCGAACCCGACACCACGGGCACCATGAGCGCGCTCGGCACCCTCGAGGGCCCTCCGGGGCCCTCCACGGCGGCCGAGGAGAAGGCGAGCGACTGGTTCGCGCCCCGCAAGCCCGCGGCGGCCACGGGCCCGCAGGGCGGCGGCTCGACCAACGGCGCCGGGCTGCCCGGTGCTTCGGGCATACAGGGCCCGCACGGTGCGCCTGGCGCGGGTGCGCGGGGCGCTCCCGGCGCGAGCGGCATCGGCGTTACGCGCCCCGGCGCGACGAACGGCGGAAAGGGGCTCCCGGGTGCCACCGGTGCGGGCCCCGTCGCGCCGGGACACGGCGGCGGCACCGGCTCCTTCGATGTGTCCGACGCGGTGGCGGCCAGCACCGCCTCGTTCCCGGCCATCGGCTCCGACGGCGGCGGTGAGCCCCGCCGCGACGACCTGCCGTACTTCTCCGAGCCGGGCCCCTCCGGTCCCGCCGGCCCCTCGGGCCCCACCGGCGGCCCGGTCACGGGCGACGGACCGCTCCTCCCTCCCGCCTTCTCCGGCCCCACGCCCGGCGGTCCCGGCCTCACCGGCCCCGGCCCAGGCGGCCCGGGCCTGCTGGCACCCGGCATGCCGGGCACGCCCGGCGCCTCCCCCGGACCGCTCGGCCCCGGCGCCGGTCCCGGACCGCTCGGCCCCGGGGCGCCCGGCGCCCCCGCGGGCCAGGGCCGTCCCGGCGGCGGGCTCAGCGACGACACCGCGATCCTCACCCCGCAGAAGCAAGCCCCCGAACCGGGCCGCCAGGGCTTCGGCGGCCCCGGCGACAACGTCTCCGGACACACCGTCACCAGCGGTATCCCGGTGATTCCGCCGGGCGCCCACAACGGCCCGTTCGACGGGGGCTCCGCCACCGACGGACCGGGGCCGCACACGCCCCCGAAGCTGCCCGACCCGCCCAAGGCGCAGAACACCTCCGCGGCGAAGCCGGCCAAGAAGAAGGGCCGCAGCAAGCTGGTGCTGCTGGTCGGCGGCCTGGTCGTCATCGCCGGTGTCGCCTACGGCGCCGGGCTGCTGATGAACCACTCCGACGTGCCCAAGGGCACCACCGTCCTCGGCGTCGACATCGGCGGCGGCACCCGTGACGAGGCGACCCAGAAGCTGGACTCCGCGCTGGGCAGCCGTACGGACAAGCCGCTGCAACTGTCGGTCGACGGCAGGACGGTCGCCCTCAAGCCCGACCAGTCGGGCCTCCAGCTGGACAGCAAGGCCACCGTCGCCGCCGCCGCGCAGAGCGACTACAACCCGGTGTCGGTGATCGGATCGCTCTTCGGGCAGCAGCGCGTCGTCGAACCCGTGATGCCCGTCGACGAGGAGAAGTTGCAGGCCGCCCTGGAGCGCGCCGCGGGCGGCTCCGGCTCGATGACCGAGGGCACGATCGAGTTCCGGCCCGGCAAGGCCGTCGCCGTGTACGGCAAGGCGGGCAAGGGCATCGACGCCGGCGGTTCCGCCCAGGCCGTCGTGCAGGCCTACCGCACCGAGGTGGAGACCGGCGCCACCACGCCCGTGCGGGTGCCCACGACCACCCGTCAGCCGACGGTCCCGAACGCCGAGGTCGACCGGATGATGAAGGCCTTCGCCGAGCCGGCGATGTCCGCCACCGTGATCGTGCGTGCGGACGCGGCCCATGGCGTCGCGTTCAGCCCGCAGAAGTCCCTGTGGAAGTTCCTGAGGGTGAAGGCCATCGACGGCAAGCTCGTCGAGTCGTACGACAAGGCGGCCCTCCAGGAGCTGTACGGCCACGCGTTCGACGGTGTCCTCATCACCCGGGGCACCGGCAAGAAGACGCCGGTCACCGTGGAGGACGTGATCAGCGCGCTGCGGCCGGCCCTGCTCGGCAAGACCACGGCAACGCGCGTCGGGACGATCGACACCAACCCGAGTTAGTCAACCGCTCACAGCGCCAGGGGGCGCCCGGTTCCGACCGGGCGCCCCCTGGCGCTGCCACCCGGTGCTCTCCTCGCGCCAGGGCGCCCCCTATGGTCACCGCTCCGGCCATGACATCTGTCATACCGGAGTCACGACACCCGGCACTGCCTGGCCGCCCCCCTGCACGGCCACGATGAGTCCATGACGACGACAGTGGCGGCCACCGGGTCGGTGGCCGGGTTCGACCAGGTGACCAAGGCGTACGGCGACGTACGAGCCGTGGACGGGCTGACGCTCCTGCTGCACCCGGGGGAGACGGTGGCCCTGCTCGGGCCGAACGGGGCGGGCAAGTCCACCACCCTGGATCTGCTCCTCGGGCTCAAGCAACCGGACAGCGGTTCCGTGCGGGTGTTCGGGACCAGCCCGCGCGAAGCCATCGTCGCCGGGCGGGTGGGCGCCATGCTGCAAAGCGGCGGACTGATGGACGAGGTCACGGTCGCCGAGCTGGTCAAGCTCGCCTGCGCGCTGCACCCGAAGCCGTACGAGGTCGCCGACGTGCTCGCTCGCGCGGGCATCACACAGATCGCCGACCGGAAGGTCGACAAGCTCTCCGGCGGGCAGGCCCAGCGTGTCCGCTTCGCCCTCGCCACCGCCGGGGCCAACGACCTGATCGTGCTCGACGAGCCGACCACCGGCATGGACGTCTCCGCCCGGCAGGCCTTCTGGGCCACCATGCGCGAGCAGGCGGACCAGGGCCGCACGGTCCTGTTCGCCACGCACTACCTCGAAGAGGCCGACGCCATAGCGGACCGGGTGCTCGTCCTGCACCGCGGACGGCTCCTCGCCGACGGCACCGCCGCCGAGATCAAGGCGAAGGCCGGTGCCCGCCGGATCTCCTTCGACATCGAGGGCCCGGTCGACGAGGCGTCGCTGCGCGCACTGCCGTTCCTGACGTCGATCACGGTGTCCGCGAGCGGCTCCGCCGCGGGCTCCGGGCAGACCGTCCGTATCCAGTCGACCGACGCGGACGCGACCGTCCACGCCCTGTACGGCCTCGGCGTCTACGCCCGCAACCTCGAAGTCGCCGGACTCGGACTCGAGCAGGCCTTCGTCGCCATCACCGAGGCCGAGGAGGCCAGGCAGTCGTGAACGCTCTGATCAGGCTGGAACTCACCCGCGCCCTGCGCAACCGCAAGTTCCTGTTCTTCTCGGTGGTCTACCCCGCGGCCCTGTTCCTGCTCATCTCGAGCACCTCCGGCAGCGACGGCGGCAAGATCCCCGGCAGCGGCCTGACCGTGGCGACGTACATGATGGTCTCCATGGCCTCCTTCGGCGCACTGACCGCCGTGCTCATGGGCAACAGCGAGCGCATCGCCAAGGAGCGCGAGAGCGGCTGGGTACGGCAGCTCAGGCTGACCACCCTGCCGGGGCGCGGTTACGTCCTGGCCAAGACCGCCAGTGCCGCCGTCGTCAGCCTGCCGTCCATCGTCGTCGTCTTCGCGGTCGCCGCCGCCCTGAAGCACGTCCGGCTCGACGCCTGGCAGTGGCTCGCCCTGACCGGGGCCATCTGGGCCGGAAGCCTCGTCTTCGCGGCGCTCGGCGTCGCCATCGGCTACCTCGCCACGGGGGACGCGGTCCGCCCGATCACCATGATCACCTACTTCGTACTGTCGATCCTGGGCGGGCTGTGGTGGCCTTCGGCGGTCTTCCCGGCCTGGTTGCAGGACATCGCCGAGTGGCTGCCCACGCACGCGTACGCTGCTCTGGGGCAGGCCATCGAGCGGAGTCAGGCCCCGCGCACCCAGGACATCGCCATCCTCGTCGCCTTCTTCGCCCTGTTCGCGGGCGGGGCGGCCTGGCTGTACCGGAAGGACACGCTGAAGGCGTGAGCACGATGACCAAGGACCCGGCGGCGGACCACGTCCGCGCGGAGCGGATGATTCCGCTGGGAGAGCCGCCCCGCGACCGGCGCGATCTGTTCCTGCGCAAGGTGCTGTGGATCGGCGTCTGGCTCGTCTTCCTCAGCCAGCCGGTCCACGACCTGGTCTCCGGCAGCCACACGACCGCGGGTACCGTGGCCGGCTGGCTGGGCCTGGCGGTCTTCGTCGGGATCTACCTGACGCTGGTCTTCCGGAACATGGGCACGCCGCTGCCCCCTCGGCTCGTGATCGCCCTGGTCCTCGTCCTCGGCGCGCTCGCGACCCTGTTGTGCTTCACCCTCGGCCCGTCCTGGCTCGGTCTCTACTGCTACGTCTCCGTGGCCTGCGGGGCCACCCTCCCGCTCAGGGCGGCCTACTGGGCGATCCCGGGGACGGCCGGGCTGATGCTCCTCGTCGGGCTGCACGCCGGCGAGCGCGATGCCCAGGATCTGGTGATCCTGGTGCTGCTCATCGGTTTCGCGATGACCGGCGTCGTCCAACTGATCCGTACCACCGTCGAGTTGCGCAAGGCCCGGGCCACCGTCGCCCAGCTCGCCGCCAACGAGGAGAGGCTGCGGCTGGCCCGGGATCTGCACGACCTGCTAGGCCACTCGCTCTCCCTGATCACCCTGAAAAGCGAGCTGGCCGGCCGGATGCTCCCCGGCCATCCGGACAAGGCGGCCCAGCAGGTCGCCGACATCGAGCAGGTCAGCCGCCAGGCCCTCGTCGATGTGCGCGAGGCGGTCACCGGCTACCGCCGCCCCCGCCTCGCCGCCGAACTGGCCGGCGCGCAGGTCGCGCTGGCGGCGGCCGCGGTCATCGCGGACATACCCGCGGAAGCCGACCTCACCGGCGTCCCGGAGGAGAGCGAGTCCGCCCTGGCCTGGGCGCTGCGCGAGGCGATCACCAATGTCGTCCGGCACAGCGGCGCGTCGCGCTGCACGGTGGAGGTGCTCCGGCGGCAGACCCTGGATGGGCCGACGCTGGAACTCTCCGTCGAGGACAACGGATCGGGCGGATCGGGCAAGGGTCCCGGCAACGGTCTGACGGGCCTGACCGAGCGGCTGGAGAAGGCCGGCGGGAGCTTGGAGGCGGGCCGCGTCAAGCACGGTTTCCGGCTGGTGGCACGCGTGCCCGCGGGCGCCGGGGCGCACGTAGGATCCGGGGCATGAGCCGCACGATCAAGGTCCTGCTCGCCGAGGACCAGTCGATGGTCCGCGAGGCACTGGCCGCCCTGCTGGGACTGGAAGAGGACATGGAGGTCGTCGTCCAGGTCGCCCGGGGGGACGAGGTGCCGGCGGCGGCACGCGCCCACCAGGTCGACGTGGCGCTGCTGGACATCGAGATGCCCGGCGCCACCGGGATCGAGGCGGCGGCGGTACTGCGACGGGAGTTCCCGGACGTCAAGGTGGTCGTCCTCACCACCTTCGGACGCCCCGGCTACCTGCGCTCCGCGATGGAGGCGGGCGCCGACGCCTTCCTGGTGAAGGACGCCCCCGCGGCCCAGCTCGCCGAGGCGGTGCGCAAGGTGCTCGCCGGGGAGCGCGTCATCGATCCCACACTGGCGGCGGCCGCCCTTGCGGACGGCGCCAACCCGCTGACCGAGCGCGAGCGCGAGGTTCTGCGCGCGGCGGCGGACGGCTCGACCAACGCCGAACTGGCCGCAACCCTGCACCTGTCCCAGGGCACGGTCCGCAACTACCTGTCCACGGCGATACAGAAACTCGCGGTCCGCAACAGGGCGGAGGCGGTCCGGATCGCGAGGGAGAAGGGATGGCTGTAGCCGCCGGTCGACCGGCGCCCCGGCAGAACCTCAGTTGAGCAGGGACCGAGCCGCCCGCGCCTGCCCCCGCACCCGCTCGGCGGCCGTCTCGTCCACGCCGGCCACGACATCGGCGTACGCCTCCAGCTCCGCGGCCCCCCGCAGGAAATCCCCGCGCTGCACGAGCAGCTGGGCGCGGTCGTACCGCAGCCGCGCCGGATGCGACGGCAGCAGCAGGGACAGCTCCACCGCCCACAGGGCCACATCCGACCGCTCCGGCCGGGTGGCGGCCCAGGCGCGGATGTTGTTCAGCACCCGCAGCACGACGTCGAGCGGATCCGCGGGCGTCAGCATCGAGGGTTGCAGCGCCGTCCCGGTCGCGCCGGCCACCAGCAGCTCGGCATCGGCCGCGCTCAGCAGCCGCCCCCCGTCGAAGGGATCGGCCAGCACCTGCTGCTCCTGCGGCCCGAACCCCACGACGAAGTGCCCCGGCAGCGCGACGCCGTACACCGGGGCCCCCGCCCTGCGGGCCACCTCGATCCACACCACCGACAACAGGATCGGCAGCCCGCGCCGCCGTCGCAGCACCTCGTGCAGCAGCGAGGACTCCAGGCGCTCGTAGTCCGCGGCCGAGCCGTGGAACCCGCACCGCCCGCCGAGGACGCCGGCCAGCGCCAGGGCCCAGGCTCGCGGCCCGCCCGGCGCGTACGGCAGCTGCCCGGCGAGCCGGTCCAGCTCGATCTGCGCCGCGTCCATCCCGGCCTCGTCCAGCCCCCCGTCGGCGGCCGCGCCCACGAGCAGACACAGTGCCGCCAGGTCGGGCCGCGCGGAGCGCGCCTCCTCCCCGAACCGCCGTCGCACCTCGGCGGCCCGCTCCGGCTCCGGGGGATAGGGGGCACGCATGGCAGCCTCGAAACCTCTCATACCACCGGACCGGTCCCGGCAACCCGCGGGCCGTCCGCGCCCGGTCCGCAGGAGCCCTCCGGCTCCCGGTAGTGGTGATACGCATGATGCGCCGCGAAGCCCAGCCGTGCGTACAGCGCCCGCGCCGCCGCGTTGTCGGTCTCCACCTGGAGCCAGGCCGCCGAGGCGCCCTCGTCGAGGGCCTGCCGGGCCAGCGCGGCCATCACGGCCGTGGCCAGGCCCCGGCGGCGCTGCCCCGGGTCGACCTCGACCGCCGCGAAACCGGCCCATCGGCCGTCCACCACACAACGCCCGATCGCCGCCGGAGGGGCGCCCTGCGGGCCGGGCACCGTGGCGAACCACACCGAGGGCCCGCCGCCGAGCACCTTCAGCGCCACCTCGCTCAACCCCTTGCGCTGATAGCGGGCGAGCCACGCCTCGTCGGCCGTGCGCGACAGCCCGACCCCGGACGTCTCGCGGTCCGCGACCGGCGCCAGCCCCCCGGTCCACAGCTCGGCCGTCACCTCCCGCGTCCAGCCGCGCGCCTCCAGCTCCGCGCAGAGAAGCTCCTGCGTCCCCTCGGCCCCGGTCGCGAGCTGCGCGTAGGCGGGCAGGCCACGGTCCGCGTACCAGCGACGTACGGCGATCAGCGCCTGGTCCAGCGGCAGCCCGGGGTCGCCGAGCGGCAGCACCGAGTTGGCGCGGCGGGTGAACCCGGCCGCGGCGCGCAGCTCCCATGCGCCGAGCCGCTCCCGCTCCACCGGCTGCCAGGCACGGGCGGAGATCCGCGTCAACTCCTCCCAGGACGCCGCGGGACCCCGCCTACGGGCCGGGGCCGGAGGGACGACCTTGCCCGCGACCAGCGAGGATTCCGCGATCCGGACCCGCTCGCCGGTCCGCCGTGTGATCACCAGCACACCGTTGTCCCATGATGTGAGAACTCCGACCGTGTCGGTGAACCTCTCACCCTCGGCGGCGTGTTCGCTCCACCGCCGTACCGAGACGCGTTTTCCCACGTCAGCAGCGGTGATTCGGACCTCGAGCCGTCCGCCCGCAGAGATTTCCACAGGTCAGTTCACCCCTCCTGTTCGGATCATGCCCAGGAACGGAGATACTAGGTGCGGGCATCGACGACGCCGCGCTCCCGCGCGCCAGGCGGCGGAGCCTGCGGAGGCCCGCCAGCGCCCTACCGAGGAGGAACGACAGCGTGACCTACGTCATCGCAGAGCCTTGTGTCGACGTCAAGGACAAGGCGTGCATCGAGGAGTGCCCGGTCGACTGCATCTACGAGGGCCAGCGGTCCTTGTACATCCACCCGGACGAATGCGTCGACTGTGGAGCCTGCGAGCCGGTGTGCCCGGTCGAGGCGATCTTCTATGAGGATGACACTCCCGAGGAGTGGAAGGACTACTACAAGGCGAACGTCGAGTTCTTCGACGAGCTCGGCTCGCCCGGTGGCGCCAGCAAGCTGGGGCTGATCGAGCGCGACCACCCCTTCATCGCGGCGCTGCCCCCGATGAACCAGTAGGCGAGGGCACAACCGTGCCGTCTCGGTCCCGTACGGCGCTCACCCGCGCCGTACGGGACCGAGGCGTTTGGCGCCCGTACGTTCGTGGGGGGCGCCCGTCGTAGCAGAAAGTGAGCCGATCCCGTGTCCGCAGTCACCGAACGCCTTCCCGTCTTCCCCTGGGACAAGCTCGAGCCGTACAAGAAGACGGCCGCCGCGTACCCGGACGGGATCGTCGACCTGTCCGTCGGCACCCCCGTCGACCCGGTCCCCGAGCTGATCCAGAAAGCGCTCGTCGCGGCGGCGGACTCCCCGGGTTATCCGACGGTCTGGGGCACTCCCGAGCTGCGGGACGCGATCACGGGCTGGGTGGAGCGCCGCCTCGGCGCCCACGGCGTGACCCACCGGCACATCCTGCCCGTCGTCGGCTCCAAGGAGCTCGTCGCCTGGCTCCCGACCCAGCTGGGCCTCGGCCCGGGCGACACGGTAGCCTACCCCCGCCTGGCCTACCCGACCTACGAGGTCGGTGCCCGCCTGGCCCGCGCGGACCACGTGGTCTACGACGACCCGACCGAGCTGGACCCGGCGAGGCTGAAGCTTCTGTGGCTCAACTCCCCGTCCAACCCCACGGGCCGGGTGCTGGGCAGGGAGGAGCTGACCCGGATCGTCTCCTGGGCACGGGAGCACGGCGTTCTGGTCTTCTCCGACGAGTGCTACCTGGAGCTGGGCTGGGAGGCCGAGCCCGTCTCGGTGCTCCACCCGGACGTGTGCGGGGGCTCCTACGAGGGCATCGTCGCCGTCCACTCGCTGTCGAAGCGGTCGAACCTGGCGGGCTACCGTGCGGCGTTCCTCGCGGGCGACCCGGCGGTCCTGGGCCCGCTCCTGGAGGTCCGCAAGCACGGCGGCCTGATGACGTCGGCTCCGACGCAGGCGGCAGTGGTGGCGGCGCTGGGCGACGACACGCACGTCCGCGAGCAGCGCGAGCGCTACGCGGCCCGGCGCACTGCCCTGCGCGAGGCCCTTCTCGGGCACGGCTTCCGGATCGAGCACAGCGAGGCGAGCCTCTACCTGTGGGCGACCCGGGACGAGTCCTGCTGGGAGACGGTCTCGCACCTGGCCCGTCTGGGCATCCTGGTCGCGCCGGGCGACTTCTACGGCCCCGCGGGCGAGAAGTTCGTGCGGGTCGCCCTGACGGCGACGGACGAACGGATCGGGGCGGCGGTGCAGCGGCTGGCGTGAGCGCCTCGGCCGGATCGTCGTCGCGACGGCACGCGCGGAGGGGTCCGGGGTCGAGGCCGTTCACCGCGGTCTTCGTGCCGTACCGCTTCACCAGGGACTGCACCTGGAT